>CAIWHI010000406.1 GCA_903912435.1 uncultured Bacteroidota bacterium
GATGGTTATGCCGATCAGTTTGGAGGCGAAAATGGCAAAAAAATGATGACTGCCAAATTTAAAGAAATACTCATCTCCATTCAGGATTTAGACATGAGAAGCCAGGAATACCATCTTAAAAACCACTTCGATAACTGGAAAGGCATCTCCGAGCAAGTTGATGATGTATTAGTAATAGGGATACGAGTATAATCTGTATGTTTTAATATTTCATCCCTAAGTCTTTGGCTTAGGGCACTTTACAATTGCTCAATAATATAATCCTAATAATATCGATGGAAAATCAATGATAATCATCATTGTCGTCTGGCAATAGATTGTTGTCTATTTGTGCTATTCCAAAACAGTTGCCTAAACAATAATTTCATTCCAAACAACCCATTTCCAATTATTTGACATTTATCAATAAATTGAATATAAGGAACAAAACGTACTAATTTTCAAAATAATGCCGATACCTTTATTGTGAAATAGTGAAGTAAGCATCAAAAAACGCGTATTTGATGAATTACAATTTCCCAAAATAACTTCTAAAAAACACAAAAAACACAATTATGAAAAGGCACTTAATTTTATTAGCATTATTATTGATGGCATTTTTCGCCCATGGCCAATCAACTAAAGAAACCAACAAACAAGCTGAAGTAATACTTAAAGATGGCAATGTTTTCCGTGGAGCAATTCTAGCAGAAAATGATAGCCTGGTTAAGATTCAATCTGAATTAGCAGGTGAATTAAGCATTAAGCGATCATTAATCCTTGAAATAAAGTATTTAAAATCTAAAAGCACAGGAAGCAATCAGGTGTATATCAACCTGGCAAGTAGGTATTTTTATTCTCCATCAGCCATAAACATGAAAAAAGGTGATGGCTATTACCAGAATACCATGTTAATCCTGAATTCGTTCAACTATGCTTTTACCGACTATTTCACACTTGGCGGTGGATTTGAAATAATTAGTTTATTAACTAAACACCCAATATTTTTTGTTACACCCAAGGTATCATTTAAAGCCACTACTAACCTATATTTAGGAGCAGGTCTTTTATATGTTCATGTCCCGTTTAGCGAAGGAAATTCAAATCTCGCAGTAGCATTCGCAAATACCACCTATGGTAATCCCGACCACAACATCACTATGAATATAGGTACTAACCTGGCATCTGGTGGTGCTCCTGTGGTTACCTTAAGTGGTTTCACCAGAATTGGTACAAGATTCGGTCTAATGACTGAAAACTGGATTATTACGGGCGATAATAATTATGCTTTATATACTTGTGGCGGCAGGGTTATAGGTAGAAAAAATATGTTCGACTTTGGATTGGTATCAAATAAAGACATTATCAAATCCGACATCCTCGCCATTCCCTTTATATCCTATACTTTGAGGTTCTAAGAAACAAGATATATTCCTATACTAAAATAACATTAATCATTTACTAACCAATCCCTTAGCATAGGTGTTGATAAACTCTTCGGCACCAAGAAAATAGGGCTCACCCTCCCTATTTTCACCATTCATATCGCAAACATCTGCAAAATAGCAATTGGCATCACCAAATTGTGGAGACCCCCATGAAGCAAGAATCTCAATATCTTCTTCATAGGGGTTTTTCATAATTCTTGAATAACCCCTGGATTGGTACTGACCTGCTACTTCGGTAGGTTCATACCTTTGTTCAAATTTCTTACCATCTAAAATATAGGTTTCCATATCTGGATTGGTAATTATCCAATCAGTTTCCTTCTTAACTATATTGCTTGTTTCAAAGTTTCCATTGGCAAGCAGTGTCTGTATCTTTTCCCCTACTATACCTTTTCTGGCCATCACCAAACCTTGCTTCTTGTAATATGGTGCCGACTTTAAACCTTCGATTATTTCCACCGACTTTCTATCAATAAATTTAGCCATTGCAATCTAAAATTAAGCACTTTTCGATGAAACAAAGCATATATAAACCCATATCTATGATTTCATTTCTCATATTGTTCCAATAGCTCTAGGGTATCTAAATGTCCATTATGCCGGGCTACCTCCATGGGAGTCACTCCATTAAGTCCTTTTTGGTTTTTGTCAGCTCCGTTTGCCAACAAAACTTTCACTACTTCATTATGACCATGCTGGACAGCATAGAAAATTGGCGTGCAAAAATTTTTGTCAACAAAATTAACATGCGAATTATAATCGATTAAAAGTTGCACAATTTCAGGATGGTTTCCCTTAGCAGCCATCATTAATGCATTACTACCTTCTGAATCTTGTTGTTTTACATTTGCCCCATTAGCAATAAGTAAGCGTACAATTTCTATATGCCCCAAAATTGAGGCATATATTAGTGGACAAACCTCATTACCATCAGTAATATTTATATCCGCACCTCCGTCAATTAACATTTGAACAATCTCAATACATCCATTTGCAGAAGCATCAATTAAAGCTGATATTTGGTTGATCCTTTTTTCGGCAAAAGAAGCCTTTGCATTAATTTTTGCCCCCCTTTTGATTAACTCCCTTACTACTTCAATTTGTTTCTTAGAGGTTGCCATTAACAATACAGGTATTCCCTCCCAACCTATTGCATTTGGGTTTGCACCCTGTTCAAGACATTGGATGGCATGTACTGGATAGTTGGCAATTATATTATCAACAAGGAGTTTATCTCTTTTATTTTGCAATTTAGCCCGTATTGAAAAAGGTATAATTTTGTCTAAAAGACTCATATTTCCTGTACTTTAAAAACGAAAATAAAAAATTATCTTTAATTGAAGGACCAGAATAATTGACGGATAATGATCAAAACCTATGAACCAAAAAAAACCAATTACTCAAAACCCAAAAATCTGAAACTATAACAGTACCATAAATTGAACAAGAAATACACAAAGCCTATTATTGTTAAATTTCATAATTCATCTATAAATAAGCACCAGTTTATTTAACCGGCAGTTAATAAAATAAAACTGCCCCAAAAGGATGGGGCAGGTAGTTCTCAAAGTGTCAGGGTGATATCCTGAGTCAATTGTTATTAATTTTGTAATGCAAAGTTAGGGATAAACACCTATTCAACAGTCAATTTTTGCAAAGATTTGTTATTTCAATGTGACCAATATGCGTAACTTAACAAACAACATACTGTATCTTCGCATTTTGCGTTAATAGCATAACAACTTGATTCATGCGCACCAGTTTTTTATCAATAATAATACCTCTTTTACTTATTGCCAATGCTGCCGTTGCCCAAAGACCAGTTTTATGCATGCCCGACCACGATGATAAGCCCTACTATTTCGGCATTACATTTGGAATGAATTACTCAGTTTACCAAATCAGCTATACCCAATCCTTTGCCAATACAGATACTTTTAAGAGAATACAACCTAAGTGGAGCCCCGGCTTTAATCTAGGGCTAATCGGCAACCTGAAGTTGACCAATTTTATGGATTTGCGGTTTGTACCCCAACTAGCCTTTGCCGAAAAAAGATTGGCTTTTGATTACGGTATCCCAAAAGACAGTACTTCAGATCGCACAATTGAATCGATATACATGCACCTCCCGGTTCAAATAAAATTCAAAAGCGACCGAATCAAGAATTTCCGTTTTTATGCCATGCTGGGAGGCAAGTTCGATTACGACCTTGCAGCCAATGCGAGATCACACCGTCCCGATGAATTTCTAAAAGTTAGTCCTGTAGATTTCGGTTATGAAATGGGAGTAGGTTTTGAATTTTTCAACCCTAATTTCATATTTTCACCAGAAATCAAATTAAGTCAGGGTCTAACCAATCAATTATTTTACGACCATGGCATACAGCTCACCAATGCCATAAACACCCTAAAAAGCAGAATGATAGTTATATCCATCTTCCTGGAGGGCTAGCATCATCCCTTAATAGCTTTTATATTGCGCTGTATCCCCTTCCATTTCGAACGCTTCATTGGCGAATTTTTAAATACCTTATTGAAATTCTCTTCCGTTATTTCTTCCCATTGTCCAAGTGATAAATTTAAAATTTCTGGAATAGGAGTAAGATCTTTTACCTCATGTGGTTTTGAAAAACGGTTCCACGGGCAAACATCCTGGCAAATATCACATCCAAACAACCAACCCTTCATTTTATCATGAAACTCATTGGGTATCAATGCATCCTTCAATTCAATGGTTAGGTATGAAATACACTTATTTGCATCTATTTCTAATGGAGATACTATGGCATCTGTAGGGCATGCATCAATACAGCGGGTACAGGTGCCGCAATGGTCTGTTACAAATGGCGGGTCAGGTACCAGGTCGAGGTCAGTTATTAGGGTAGCAATGAAGAAAAAAGAACCTGCTTGTTTCGATATCAGGTTCCCATTCTTACCCACCCATCCCAACCCACTTCTCGCTGCCCAGCTTCGTTCCAATACCGGTGCACTATCCACAAATCCACGTCCGTCAACAGCCCCAATATTCACATTTATAAAATGAAGCAACTCATTAAGCTTATCCCTTATTACATAATGATAATCAGTACCATAAGCATATTTCGCAATTTTAGGGGTTATTACATTTTGAGTAACAAGTGGGTAATAATTAAGTAGTAAAGTTATTACCGACCTAGCCCCAGGCACTAATTTACGAGGGTCTATCCTTAGGTCAAAATTCCGCTCCATATAGCCCATGCCTGCCTGATGTCCCTTTTGCAGCCAATTCTCCAGCCTACGTGCATCATCATCAAGCTGGGTGGCAATGGCTATACCACAACTCATAAAACCCAGCCTTTGCGCCTCGGTTTTAATTAGGTAGGTATTATGTGCTGGTGTTCCCAAATTAGAAAATAATTATCAATGTAAAGGTAATTGGGAATAAGGAACGTTGATTATATAGCCTTATTCTTCCACCTTCCACTCTTCAAATAAACTACAGATGTCAATAGTAATGAAGACCAATATACAAACTCAGCGCCCCAACATAAATAGAGCGGGCTTTGCCACTTATAAATGATGAAGTAACAATAAATAAGGTAAGCACCTACACAACAAATTTCAGTAGTCAAATTCACAAGGGTATTCCCTGTACCCACCACTCCATTAAATACTACTGTAGAAAGCGACATGATCAATGTAGCTACAATTATTACTTGTAGGCTAGGTATTGAAAAGGCTATGAGACTGACATCATTGGTATATATAGAGAGGAACTGACTAGAAAA
>CAIWHI010000407.1 GCA_903912435.1 uncultured Bacteroidota bacterium
GATTATATAGTTATTATTTCCCTGATACATTGGTTCAGCAGAAACAAATACCAACCAGTGATACTGTGAATTCCAGTAAATACTATTATGTAAATTTCAATACTAATTATAATGTTGGAAGTTATAATGGTACTCATCAATATCTTGATACGATTTTGTACAACACTAATTTAAATAATAAAATTACAAGTAACACTTTCACAGGGCAATCTTATGGTTGTGCTAGTTATTCTAATTCAGCTGGTACTGACTCTTTACCTACCAGTTATTTTGTAGATAAAAATGGCAATATATTTACTTACTATGCCAATAATTATTCTATCAAGAAAAATGGAACCATTGTTGCAGCTGGTAATGGTGCAGGTGCTGCTGCCAATCAATTAGCTGCTCCTGTTTATTTTTATGATGCATTAGCATCCGACGGATCTGCAACTACAAGTGTGTTTGCTAATAATCAGCCATTTAGCCGCTACGAGCAACGTAGATACGATTCAGTAAGTGCTAATCTTGGTGTGTCTCAGGGGCTATTTGTAGATGGTCTGGGTAATATATACATTGCCGATGTTGCAAATCATAGAATACAAAGATGGATGGCAGATTCTACAAAGGGGATCACTATTGCAGGGGGCTTAGGTCAGGGGACCGATGCAAGTCATTTGAATTATCCATCATCTGTCTATGTAGATAGTCTGGGTAATCTGTTTGTTGCCGACAGACTGAACAGCAGGGTACAGGAATTTACCAGCACAATTGCCGATTCACTGATAGCTACCCGGAATGGTACTTATACCGCTATAGTAACAACCCCTTATGGATGTACAGATTCCAGTCATGTTACCATTTGTAATCCGGGTTCCTGGATAGGCACAGTGGATAATAAATGGGAAACATCAGGTAACTGGTGTAGTGTACCATCCAGTACAGTAAATGCTATCATAGATACAGGATATATAAAACCATTTATAGCATCATCGGTAACAGGTTCAGCAAATAATATCTACATTTTAAATGGAGCAGGTCTGGATATTGCCGGAAAACTAAGCATATATGGTTCTGTAAAGGTAGATAGTAGTAAAAAACTGGATGCTTCCAATGGTACTATAGAATTTGTAGGCAGCAGTGCACAAACGGTAGCTGGTAGTTTTACCGTTAAGGATATTACGGTAAATAATACAGAAGGCGTTACATTAGGCAATACAGCGGCTGATACCGTATTTGTAAAAGGAGTTTATACTCCTACGGCAGGTACATTAACCACCAATGGCAATTTGAAACTGGTTTCTGATGCAAGTGGTACAGCCAGTGTGGCAGCAGGTACCGGTACGTATATTTCCGGTGATGTAACCGTACAGCGTTACCATAGCAACAGAAGAGCGTGGTTGTTGCTGACTACTCCATTAACCACTACCGGTAGCAGCAAAACAGGTGATATTCACAGCAACTGGCAGGCATACACCTATTTAACTGGTACAAATACTAATACACTCTATGGTCTGGATCAGGGTACCAATACAACTTATGGTATTAAATACTGGAATAGTTTTAGTACAACATGGGGTAATGGAATTTCAACCAATACTTCATTAACTACTTCTTCAGCCAATACATTATTCGGCCCTGTTTCGGGTAATATTGCCGGTAATAAATCATTCTCTGTATTCTTAAGAGGAGATAGATCTGTTACGCCAGCTTCTGGTCTGCATTCATCAGTATCGCTCAGTGCAAGTGGTGCATTAATGACCGGTACTGTAACCGATACGGTATCCAATACTTTTGATTTGATTGGTAACCCTTATGCGGCACCAATCAGTCTGAACAAGTTCCGTACGGATAATCCTGGTTTATCAAATGGTGGAAATGTAACTTTCTACTATTACGATCCAAACTTAAGTACTACCGGTGGTTATGTTACTGCATCATATCTGAATGGTTTTGGCTGGATATGTGTTCCGTTAAGCAGTGGCAATGCCGATGCTACCAAAGCTAGATACATACAAAGTGGTCAGGCTTTCTTTGTATTGCCTCATGGGGGTACTTCAGCTGTTACCAGTGTAACATTCAACGAATCACAGAAAAATACGGATAGCACTTCTAATGGAGACTTTGGAACCAATACTGCAGGCTCTGTAAATGTTAGTTTAAGTAAGGGCAGCCCATTATCATTGATTGATGGGGTAACAACATTGTATAATAATAAATTCAATGCAGCGGTTATTTCACCTTCAGAAGATGCGGCTAAGTTCTGGGGTAATGAAGAAAATGTAGGAATAGTTCGTAACGGCAACTACCTGAGTATGGAAGCCCGTCCTGATATAAATGCAGGCGATACTACCTTCCTGTTCCTCAATAAGATGGCAGCAGGTACAACGTACAACTTTACCATTACAGGGGCTAATCTTCCTGCAACTACAACAGGGTTCTTAGTGGATAAATATCTGCATACACAGACTGCATTAAACTTAACCGGTGCTACCAGCATTTCGTTCAGTGTGGATACAGCTGCTGCTGCTAAATCAACATCAAGATTCATGAT
Organism: uncultured Bacteroidota bacterium; assembly: GCA_903912435.1. GTDB lineage: Bacteria > Bacteroidota > Bacteroidia > Chitinophagales > Chitinophagaceae > Nemorincola. The sequence goes on from CAIWHI010000407.1 coordinate 2,534, forward strand.
CGTTTATGGCGAAAAAACACCATTAAGTGTTACCGGATTGCAGATAAAAGCAAGCGTAAAAGCTAAGTCAGTAGTGGTTGATTACAGTGTAGCAACTGAAAAAGATGTGGATCATTATACAGTAGAAAGAAGTACAGATGCTGCAAACTTTGTAGCTATTAATACTAAGACTGCTAATAATATCAACAACAGTCATTACAGCTATACGGATAATGAAGCTTCATCTGGTGTTAACTACTACCGTATCAAAGCAATCAGTAAGGATGGAACTATTTTGTACAGTGATATTGCCAAAGTAACAATTGGTGACAGAACAAAAGGAATCAGTGTATATCCTAATCCGATTGTGGGTAAAGAAGTAAATGTTATAC
>CAIWHI010000408.1 GCA_903912435.1 uncultured Bacteroidota bacterium
GGTTTCCTACGCAGCAGTGATTACAACTACCTAAGTTCTCCGGATGATATTTATGTATCTCCGAGCCAGATTAAATTATTCGGCCTAAAAACCGGTGATACAGTAAAGGGCAATGTTCGCCCACCTAAAGAAGGTGAAAAATACTTTGCCCTGCTTAAAGTAGAGTCAATCAATGGCCGCCTGCCCGATGAGATTCGTGACCGTGTACCATTCGATTACCTCACCCCATTGTTCCCTTATGAAAAACTGAGCCTTACCACTACAGGCAATAACTACAGCACCCGTATAATGGATCTTTTTACCCCTATAGGTAAAGGCCAACGCGGACTGATAGTAGCACAGCCAAAGACAGGTAAGACCATGTTGCTGAAAGAAGTAGCCAATGCCATAGCCCGCAACCACCCTGAGTGCTACCTGATGATAGTGCTGGTTGATGAGCGTCCTGAGGAAGTTACTGATATGCAACGTAGTGTGCGTGCAGAGGTTATTGCATCTACATTCGATGAGCCAGCCGATAAGCACGTTAAAGTATCAACCATAGCACTACAAAAAGCAAAGCGCCTGGTAGAAGTAGGCCATGATGTGGTGATATTGCTCGACTCTATTACCCGCCTGGCCCGTGCCCATAATACGGTAGCCCCTGCTAGTGGTAAAGTATTAAGTGGTGGTGTAGAAGCTAATGCAATGCAGAAGCCAAAGCAGTTCTTTGGTGCTGCCCGTAAAATTGAAAATGGTGGTTCACTCACCATCCTTGCCACTGCCCTTATTGATACAGGCTCTAAAATGGACGAGGTAATTTTTGAAGAGTTCAAGGGTACTGGTAATATGGAATTACAGCTCGACCGCAAACTAGCCAACAAGCGTATTTTCCCTGCAATCGACATAACCTCTTCTTCTACCCGCCGTGACGACCTGCTGTTGGATAAAGATGTTCAAAACAAAATGTGGCTCCTACGTAATCATATCGCAGATATGAATACCGATGAGGCTATGCACTTCCTGCTCCAGCAAATGAAGGGCACCAAGAGCAATGAAGAGTTCCTGGCTACAATGAATAAATAAACAATTTTGATTGATATTCGAAAGGCAGCTACTTCGGTGGCTGCCTTTTTGATTTTTGTGGAATTGCTAAGGAATATTTAATTGGCTCCCCTTCAAAGCTTATATGCAAATTAATTTTTAATTTGCAGGCAATTCTTATAATTGCTGCCACATGCCATATATTCCTTTTCTTACCTACGCACTTATACTAGCCAACATATATATCTCCTGGAAGGGGCTTACCAGTAATGCTTTCTTTGAGCAATACAGTTATAGGGTTGACCAGATATTGGTGAACAAGGAATACGTTAGGCTCATTAGTTCGGCATTTCTGCATATTAGCTGGTCGCACCTTATCTTCAACATGCTTACCCTTTACCTTTTTGGCGAAATGCTGGAGCAAGGTATAGGCTCGGTACAGTTTGGCATAGTTTATTTGGCCGGTCTTATGGGTGGCAAACTACTCTCACTATTTATTCACCGCCAGCATGCCGACTATGGTTCGGTAGGGGCATCAGGGGCGATATGTGGAATTATTTTTGCCAGCCTGGCCCTATTTCCAGGTATGAGTGTACGCTTCATTGGGATACCCATAGATATTGCAGGCTGGTTTTATGGCCTGGGTTACCTTATTTACACCATCTATGGCATCCGTTCCAAAACCGACAATATAGGCCATGAGTCGCATCTGGGTGGGGCACTTATAGGTATGCTGGTTGGGCTCGCTATGCATCCTGCGGCTTTGTTAGATAATTATACCACTATAGCCATCATCACATTTCCTGTCATCATATTTATGTACATTATTCTTACCAGGCCCTATGTGCTTTTTGTAGAAAACCTCTACTTTACCACACACCTGCACAATGCCACTATAGATGACCGCTATAATTTGGCTAAAACCCAAAAGAAAAAAGAAATTGACCGCATACTGGATAAAATAAATGTAAAAGGTATGAACAGCCTTTCGAAAGAAGAGAAACAAATACTTGACGATTATTCCAATTCCTTATAAGCGTAATTATTATGAACAAATACTTTAGGGCCACACTTGCCTTTTTACTACCACTAATTGTTTTTTACTCCTGCAAAAACAATCCCGAATCTACTGCAACTACTAACAGCACAACCAATACCCAAACCACCAATGATGCCACACCCCTGCTCAAAACCTCGTGGGTAAAACGCTATACTGGCACCATAGCAGGGGAACCGGTAGTAGTAATATTATATAATTGGATAGACAAAAGTGGCTACCCCATTTCGGGAGGTAAATACTATTATAAAGACAAGAGTGTGATCATAAACCTGTCAAGGTTGGAGATAGACAGTGCGAATAAATCTATAGTGCATGCCCTGGAAATGCCCATGACCCACCGTGGCTGGCTGGGGGAAATGGATATGCTGGAAAATGATGGCGATAACTATGGTCCAGCCTGGAATATCACTTTCGATGGTCCAAAAGTCTACGGTATATTCTTCAATTCGGTATCCAATAAAAGTGATGATATCCAATTAACTGAAAACTATCGTGAAGGTATCAAGCTCGATATTATTGGTATATCAGACTCTACAAAAGGCAGTGTAAAAGACATGCCTTTTACAACCAATTTCCGTTTTGTAAGTGTAAAACCCACCTCCTCAATGCCTGCCGACCAGGCTGAATTTCTCAATGCCTCATTGATGAAACTGGTAGAAAACGACAGTATTACTGCAAAAAACATGGACGAATTCCCTCCAAAATTTGCAGCACACTATATAGA
>CAIWHI010000409.1 GCA_903912435.1 uncultured Bacteroidota bacterium
ATCTTCGATTGTTCCGAATAGGTTAATTGTTCTTTATCCACTAAAATTAATAAATCAATATCTGACTCTTCTGTTTGCTCCCCTCTGGCATAGGAACCAAATAAAATCAACCTTGCACCCGGTGCAGTAGTTTTCACCGAATTTCTGATTTGGTCGAAAATATTTTCCTTAGATTGCATGCTACAAATATACTAAAAAAGTGTGATGATAGATAGGTTTATTACGCTTTTAATTCAGTTCAATCCACCCATTTTTCATTTAGGGATGGTATTTTAAATCTAAAATATTGTCTAAAAGGAATGGTAAACAATAACAATAAAAAGAGCCCATAGCAATAAAAGGGTATAGTGCCTGTAATACCCAAAGTCAAACGGTTAGTCGTATAACTGTTTAATATTGCATATAAACCAGATGTTATGTCCATGAAAGTAGGTTCAGCAGCAATAAGGTCAATAGCCCACATATTGTAACATCCATATAAGCAAATAATGAATAGGATAGCCCATGTAATTTTGTTGTTGGTTTTTAATAAATATATTAAAACAATCATAAAATAGATGCTATGCAGGCAATAGGATACCTGAAATTTCCTGATGGCATATTCATCAGAAAGTACCAAAAGGAAAAGCAAAGCAATTAGGGTGTTTATGAAATGTTTCATTCGTTATTATAAATTTCCACTTTTTAAATCATTGGAATTGCAAATGTCATAATAAATAGCTGCCTGACTAGAGCCCATTTCCACACCCCTCCTTCCTTAATATTTTTTATCCACATCCCTGCATTATTTTACCCCCAAAGCCCTTAACAGCCAACATATTTTGTTGTTTAATTTTGTATTTTCGTTATCTTTGTAAAGTTAGACAAATACCCAATAGTTGGTTATTTAATCATATATCTGGTTGGCTTTTTCTAACCTTTCCTCTTAGCAGATAAATATTTCGGTTATAGAATAATATGAGTACTGAAAACGAAGTTTTGGAAGTAATACCCGCTGAATATGGTGCGGATAGTATACAAGTATTGGAAGGATTGGAAGCGGTGCGTAAGCGCCCTTCTATGTATATAGGCGATATTGGTGTTAAGGGCCTTCACCACCTGGTTTATGAGGTGGTTGATAACTCTATTGATGAGGCACTGGCCGGGTATTGCAAAAATATCAAAGTTACCATTCATGTTGATAATTCAATAAGCGTTGTTGATGATGGCCGTGGTATCCCTACTGGTATCAATGCCAAAGAAGGTGTATCGGCCCTGCAAATGGTAATGACCCTGCTGCATGCCGGTGGTAAGTTTGATAAGGACAGCTATAAGGTATCCGGTGGTTTGCATGGTGTTGGTGTGAGTTGTGTTAATGCATTAAGTACCCACCTGCATGTGGTTGTTAGGCGCGAGGGTAAAACCTTTGAGCAGGAATACCAGAAAGGTGTACCTATGTATCTGGTGCGTGAAACTGGTGTTGATTCAACTGAAACAGGAACCACCGTTCACTTTACCCCGGATAATACCATCTTTAAGGATACGGTTTATAAAAGGGAAATCCTTGCTGGCCGTTTGCGCGAGCTAAGCTACCTGAATAAGGGTATTAGGATTATCCTGATTGACGAGCGCGAACTCACCGAAGCCGGCCAACTGGCAATGGAAGAGTATTACAGTGAAGGTGGTATAGTAGAGTTTGTAGAAATGCTCGATAACACTGCTAAGCGTGAACCATTGCTTAGCCAGGCAATATTTGTAGAAGCACACGATAAGGAAACCAATGTAGCTGTAGACGTGGCCCTGAGCTACAACAGTTCTTACAACGAGCACATTTTTTCTTACGTAAATAATATCAATACCATCGAGGGTGGTACCCACGTTGCCGGTTTCCGCAGGGCTATTACCAGGGTGTTTAAGTCTTATGGCGATAAAAACAAACTGTTTGAAAAAGCCAAGGTGGAAATTACCGGTGATGACTTCCGCGAGGGTCTTACTGCCATTATCTCGGTAAAGGTACCAGAGCCACAGTTTGAGGGCCAGACCAAAACCAAGCTGGGTAATAATGACGTAATGGGCGTGGTGGACGTATGTGTGAGCCGCGTTCTTGAAGCTTTCCTTGAGGAACACCCCAAGGATGCCAAAATGATTATCGACAAGGTAATTCTCGCAGCACAGGCACGTGCCGCTGCACGCAAAGCACGTGAAATGGTGCAGCGTAAAAGTGTACTGACCGGTGGTGGTATGCCTGGCAAACTGGCCGATTGCTCTGAAAGAGACCCGTTCAAATGTGAGTTATACCTGGTGGAAGGAGATTCGGCGGGTGGTACTGCTAAGCAGGGCCGCAACCGTAACTATCAGGCAATTCTTCCGCTCAGGGGTAAAATTCTGAACGTAGAAAAAGCGCAGGAATATAAAATTTACGAGAACGAGGAAATCAAGAACATGTTTACCGCCCTAGGCGTAAGCATAGGCACCCCTGAAGACCCAAAGCAACTGAACCTCACCAAACTGCGCTACCACAAAATAATCATCATGACCGATGCCGATGTGGATGGTTCGCACATTGCCACATTGATACTTACCTTCTTCTACCGTTATATGAAGGACCTGGTTTTGCAGGGTTATGTATACCTGGCACAGCCACCTCTTTATCTGGTAAAGAAAGGCAAGGAAGGTGTTTATGCATGGACAGAAGAAGACCGTCTTGCAGCGGTTGCCAAACTGGCCAATGGCAGGGAAGACACTGTATCTATACAGCGATACAAAGGTCTTGGAGAAATGAACGCAGAGCAATTGTGGGATACCACAATGAACCCAGATACC
>CAIWHI010000410.1 GCA_903912435.1 uncultured Bacteroidota bacterium
GCCAAGGCTGAAATTAAAGCCATTTATGTCCAGTTTGGATATGGTTATTTGGGTTTCTTCGTAGGTTTTTATACTTAGTTCAACATTTATATTTTGCTGTTGGGCAATAGTAAATTCATTGATTCCAAATAATACCTTTCCCTCGCTTTCACCCATACCCAGCACATAGGCTTTTGCATTTAGCGGCAGGGGTATTTGGCCATTTTTGGTGTAGAAGAAGTACACATCACTATCCGCAGATTTTATTCCTTCCAGCAATATTTTTTCATTGGGCAAGGCAAGGTAAATTGTGGCACCTGATTTATATTGTCCTATTATGCGTACAAACAGAGCTCTGTCTTCAAAACCCGGCAGTCCTTTTGTAAGAATATCTATATTATACCACCCGAAGGTTTCAATCTTGAACTGGTAATAAACACAATCTGGTCTTTCATATTCTTCTGAGGCATCCATGTTTTCTCCCAGGGCTATCTGTGTTTTAGTAGGTGTGATTTGTGGTAGAATATTTTCCTGGATATTTACATAAACTACGGCCTTCCCATTATCAGCTATCAGGTCTATTTTCCTTATGCTATCATCATAGTTTTTTGTGGTTAACTGTTGAGCTTTTTGTATAAAATTTTCCTTTGCTTTATTCAATTGAGTTAAACGTTCACTTCGTACTTTTTTGATGGAATCATAAACCCTGCAGCTATCATAGCTTTTTTTATAATCACGAACAGTTGATGGGTCTATAAAGCTGCTGGTGTCATTAATAAATTGGAACAGGCTATCATATTCTTCATGGCTTAGATTTGGGAATACAGGGTGTTGCATTTTTCCCCATTGTTCGTTTAGACACCGTGTGTATCTGTCGTGGTGAAGCAATGCAGGCCAATCTGTAATAAACATACCCATCCAGGCCGGGTCTCGGTTTTGGGGAATATGTGCCAGCGCCGGCCCTGTTGCGTCTTTATCAATTTTGTGACATGATGCACAATTTCTTTGAAAAACACCAGCACCGCCTGTAAGGCCTAATGCCTTATTTGTATTGTCGAGATCGGTAGGTGAAATCCAGTCCAACGAACTATCTGCTCTATAATTACCTTTAAACAGTTTCATTCCCTTTTTCCTGAATTTGGTAGGGATGGAAATGGTAATTTTATTGGTGATGCTTACATCCCCAACTACTTCAGGGAAGATTTCTATCATACCACCACTACTCAGTGGCTGGTCACCTGTTTTGGTGATTAGGTGGCCATTAATCATATCAGATATATTGAATGCCTGCCTGATACGTATTTTGGCAATATTGCCTGTTTTGCACTTAAGGCTATTGGCAGGGATATCTATAATTGCACCTTCCTTAGTGACTATTACCGTATCTCGGTTGGTATTTATAGAGAAATATTCTTTAGGCAGATTGTTGGTTGTTGCTGGATTTATTGATTTTCTAATGCATGCCATTATCAAGCCAAAGCATAACAGGACAAGAATAATGCGGGTTTTTGCCATAAAATATCTGTTTACAATTTATGCTAAAATTTGAAATAGGTAACCCGTTGTTTGAGTAAATATTTTTGTTTAGTTGCATCATAGCATATCGTTAGTGTTTAATATGTAGAACTGCTATTGATCTTAACAAATTATTAAAGTCATAAAAACTTATAAAATCTGTCTGGCTTATTTATCAAATAGCCTACAAAATCTAAGCATCAATTCGCTATAATCTCCTTTGGTATTGTAAAACAATGAATTTGCTAATGTTTAATTATTTTCTTCAAAATATTTTATATAAATTAAATATGTAGTATTTAATAAAAATTGCATACCGTTAAACAACGGTTATAAATATAGCTAAATCAAGGTAAATAAAGCGTTGATTAACGCTCAGTTACATCTGGTATCGGTAGTAGGTTTGTATCATTAATTAGGAAAGCAAAAGCCTTGAATTGAATAGGTGATTAATAAGCGGTTAGGATAAATTTAATACTACTCTTTTTTATGAGGAGTTTTTAAAATAAACAAAATGGGCCACATAACAATAACTAATACAGATAGCAATAAGACCATCGACTGCATGGTAGGGCAGGATGTAAGGATAGCACTTACAGAAAACCCAACTACAGGATACAAGTGGACTTATGAGGTAGAAGGGGGAGAAGTCATTCTGGTAAGTGATAATTATAATCTACCCCAGGATGCAGCCATAGGGGGTGAAGGAACTAGGGCTTTTCTATTTAAAATTTCAAGCAAGGGTCTGTTGCAAATAAATTTCAAATTATGCAGGGCATGGGAAAAAAACACAACGGGGATTAAAAATTTCTCTGTAAACCTAAATACAAAATAACAAGTTATTTGAGTACAATTCATATTTCTTAACTATTAAAACAAACAAAAAATGAGTATCAATTTGAAAGATTTACAAGCAAGTCTTGTAACAGCAAAAGCAACCTGGCAAGCAGCCGCAAATGATATGACTGCATTAGCCCCAGGAGTAGCAGCATCGAGATTAGGTTTTTCACCAGCCCCTGGTGATAAAACTCTTGCCCAGCATGAGGCTACAGCAACTGCCAATTTACAGGTGCATCTGGCTGCTTTGGCAGTAAAGACACTAACAGTTATTCCAATATCAAAGGATTGGCGTAATGTAGGTGGCCGTAATTTCATCACTCCTGTAAAAGACCAGGGAGCATGTGGATCATGCGTTGCATTTGGCACAAATGCAGCTATTGATGCTACAATGCGAATTGTTACCGGCATTGCGGTAAATGATCCTAATGGCCATATTGTACCAGATTTATCTGAAGCACAGATGTTCTATTGCGGTGGTGCGGCACAGGGCCGTAATTGTGGCAATGGCTGGTGGCCAACCGGACCAAATGGCTCTTTTGAATATGCAAAGGTTCATGGTTTGGCACCAGAAAGCTGTTTCCCTTATACGGCAGGCAATCAGCCATGCAAACCATGCGCAAACCAGGCTAATTTATTGACGCATATCAGTGCATATCACGTTTTGACTAATGCTACTGATATGAAGACCTGGTTGGCTCAGAGAGGCCCGTTGGAAACTTGTTTCACCGTTTATAGTGATTTCTACTCTTATTCCAGTGGGGTTTACCATCATGTATCAGGAACCTTAGAAGGAGGCCATTGCGTATGCGTTATTGGTTATAATGATACACTTAAGGCATGGTTGTGCAAGAATAGCTGGGGTACAACATGGGGTATCGGCGGTTATTTCTGGATTGGCTATGGCCAGTGCGGTATCGATAGCCAAATGGTAGCTGTTGACGGATTTTCTAATATCAATCTGGTTCCATAATTTTATTACTAAGTCATATATTACAGGCTGCTCCTTAATCGGGGCAGCCTTATTTTTTTGGTGTAAACTTGTTATCAGCATTCATTCGGGACTTCGTTTACTAAAAACCACAAATTTTATTTTACCTTTAAAAATTCATCTAAAACTATTTTTTTCCTTTACCGCATTGTATTTTGCAACATGGCACAGAAAATAAATAACCAACCTGCGAATAATAATAGCAGGCAAGCACAAAACCCTGCCTCAAAGAACAAACCGCAGACTACCGGTCAGGTACGTTCCCAGGCAGGTTCAGGAAATGCCGTAACTACAGGTAAGGCTGGTTTTCTAGACCAGTATGGCAAGTTGATAATTCCATTGGTTATAGGGGTGCTTACCTTTTTGAGCCTTAAAACTATCATAAATAATAAGCTTACCAACTGGGACGACCTGGGCTATATTATCACCAATCCGCTCATAAAAGATAGTTCGGCAGATGGTATTAAACGCATACTAGGGTTTTATGGCCTGCAACAGGCCTGTGTGATGGGTAACTACCATCCCTTTACCATATTACTCTATATGTTTGAATACAGCTACCAGGGGTTGGAACCGATGATTTACCATCTGGATAGTCTATTGCTTCATATGCTGTGTACTATTGCCGTATATTATTTCACCAAGGTTTTTACAGGGCGCACGGTTGCTGCAACTATTACTGCTTTATTGTTTGGCTTACACCCAATGCATGTAGAATCGGTAGCATGGGGAGCTGGGCGTAAGGATGTATTATACGGCTTGTTTTATGTGCTTTCCTGCACCACTTATATCAAATACATTCGTGCTGAAAGTAAGGATAAGGCCAAATGGTATATAGCCGGCGTCCTATTATTTGCGCTTTCTTTATTGGCCAAGTCGGTGGCGGTAACACTGCCTGTTACCTTGTTCCTGTTCGATTATTTCGAGGGGAGGGAACTGTTTAATGCAGATGCCAACGGGAAGAAAACGCCAAACATTATGTTGGTGGTTGAAAAAATACCTCATTTCGGGCTTTCTCTATTGTTTGGTTTATTGTCCATTTGGGCGCAAAAAGACATTGGAGCCCTTGCCTCGCTGGATGCTAATTTTAATGTTTTAGAGCGTGCCGCCCTGGGTTGCTATGCGCTTACTAACTACCTGTGGAAGGTGGTTATACCTACTGGTCTATGTAACTTCTACCCTTATCCATTAAAAATAGGTGATGCCTTACCTGTAATGTATTATAGCTATTTGGCTATAGTAATTGGGCTTCTTTTCGTATTGTGGAAATTTGGCCGCAAAAATAAGGTGGTGCTATTTGGAGTAGGCTTTTTCCTCATCAATATTGTACTCCTACTCCAGTTCCTGCCAGTGGGAGGGGCAATTATGAGCGACCGTTATGGCTATATTCCTTACCTGGGATTATTCCTGATGGCAGGGTGGTTTGTATCTGATTTTTTTACTGATCCGGCCAAAGAAGGTACCGGCAAAATGGTATTTGGGGCTGTTGTTGCCTATTGCCTGATATTAGGGTATGCTACTAATGAGCGGGCAAAGGTTTGGTATGATTCTATAACCATGTGGAAAGATGATGCCGAAAAACACCCTGATGGGCCTGTGGCTTATTTCTACCTTGGGCAGGAGTATTTTACCCGTTATGAGGCATCAACCAATCCTAATGAAAAGAAGATGCTGGGCGACTCTAGCCTGTACTTCTTTAATATGTCTATGGCACGCAAGCCCGACTATATTAATCCACTCATCTGTATTGGTGAATTGCAGCGCAATTATGGCCTGATAGATGATGCCAAGGCTACCTATTACAAGGCGATGAAGATTAGCAAAACCAACGAAAGTGTATACCTGGGACTGGGTGTGGTATTCAGCATCAAGCACCAGTTCGACAGTGCCAATATTTGTTTTAAAGAGGGGATAAGGCTCAAGGCTTACTTCCCTGAGGGGCATAGTAACTATGCCAATTACCTGGATATAGTAGGCAAGGTTGACTCATCACTGATAGAATATGCCTACTCCATCAATCAGAATCCTGATGCGGTAATACCCTACCTAAACCGGGCACGCATATTTATGCGCCTCAAAAGATGGGATGAAGCCATTAAGGATTATGACCATGCGATTATTTTGAAGCCAGAAAGCGGTGAAAGTTATTACCTGTGTGGCCGTTGTTATGCATCTAAGGGGGATAATAAACGTGCCAATAGCGATACTGAAAAGGCCAAATCGCTGGGTTATGCACCGAAACAATAATGGTTAATGGTTAGTGGTTAATGGTAAATGATTAGTGGTTAATTGGGGATTATGCGCGGGTTAATTTCTTTATTAATTATTGCCCTATTGCAGGTGCTAAATTTGCCTTTAGCTCAGGCACAAACCTGCTTGCATACTAAGCTATCCACCCAATATAATTTTGAAACGAAAATTAAGTGGTTTAGGCATCCGGATTCACGTGATACTGCACTGATATCTGTGCGCATAATTGATAAGGCCAATAAAAAGGAACGTCATAAAATTCAATTACAAGCAGGTTATTTGTTAAGTGCGGATTTTAGTGATTGTAAATCGGACAGGTCGTATACTACTAATTGGAAAACAAAGGGGCAAATTGTAGATAATGAATTTGGAGATTTGGTGGTGGCAGATTTGAATTTTGATTCATTGGAAGACCTTGCGATAAAATGCGAGTCGGGTGGGAACGGGGGTGCGGAGTATGCCTATTATATCCAGGATAAGAAAGGTCATTTCTATCGTGATAGTTTTCTGACCTATGAAATGGGCTATTTCCCACACATTATTAATAAAAAGAAGCGCAATTTGGTGACCTATGTACACGCCAATGCCCGCCAATTTGGAGTGCATACTTATCACCTGTCGGCCAAAACCAATAAGTGGAAACAGGTTAGTCACAGGTTTGAGGATGCGAGGTGATTATTAGTTGTTAGGATTTAAGGCTTCATTTCTATCATGTGGCCTTAACATCGCTGACTCTGCGCTAACTAAGGCAACTTCTATAGCAAATGAATGAAGTACCTATATATCGGGCTTTAATGATTTCAATACAAGCACTGAAATCACGAAAGCCCGATAAATTAATCACATATGATGCTCTATTGCCAATATCCCAACCTATTGGACGGATACGAAACTTTTGATGCAGACTGTACAGTCGCCATTGTTTAGTTTCAAC
>CAIWHI010000411.1 GCA_903912435.1 uncultured Bacteroidota bacterium
ACTTCTATTATATCTTATACTACCACAAATGGTTGTATTGCTACAGGCATTGTTACTGTCAATGGGTTTGGAACCATCAGTGGACCAACATCTGGATGTAATGGTCGATCTGCAACATTAACAACTTCACTGCCTGGTGGTATTTGGTCTACATCTAATCCATCATTAGCTACTGTTGGTTCTTCAAACGGTATTGTTACTGGCATGGCTGGTGCTACCTATCCTGTAATAAGTTATACACTACCGGGTGGTTGTACCTCTACTTATGCAATGACAGTTAATGCACTTTCTGCTATTTCAGGATTAGGACCTGTTTGCCAGACCCAGACCATAACAGCTTCTTATACTCCTTCTGGTCCTAATTGGTCTAGTAGTGTAAGCGCTGTTGCTACTATCGGAACAACTGGTGTTATTACCGGTGTTGCTCCTGGTACTACTATTATATCTTATACCGCTACCAATGGCTGTGTTGCAACTGGTATGGTTACTGTAAATGGATTTGGAACCATTAGTGGGCCAACAACTGTATGTAATGGTCGTTCTGTAACTTTAACTTCTTCATTGCCGGGTGGTACCTGGTCTACATCTAATCCTTCATTAGCTACAGTTGGTGCTGCTACCGGTATTGTAACAGGTCTTGCAGGTGCTACTTATCCTACTATTAGTTATACGCTATCTGGTGGTTGTATTTCAACGTATGCAATGACGGTAAATGCTCTTTCTGCTATTTCAGGTTTAGGCCCGGTTTGTGCCACCCAAACAATCACTGCTTCTTATACCCCTGCAGGTCCTAATTGGTCTAGTAGTGCAACTGCTGTTGCTACTATCGGGACAACAGGGGTTATTACTGGTGTCGCTTCCGGTACTTCAATCATTTCTTATACCACAAGCAATGGTTGCGTTGCCACTGGTATCGTTACTGTTAATGATTTTGCTTCCATCGGGGGCCCAACATCAGTATGTAATGGCCGTTCTGTTACATTAACATCTTCTCTGCCTGGTGGAACCTGGTCTACTGCCAATGCTACATTTGCTAGTGTAGGTTCTTCAACAGGTGTGGTAACTGGTATTGCAGGTGGTACTTTCCCTATTATCAGTTATTCTTTACCCGGTGGTTGTCGTTCCACTTATACTATGACGGTCAATACTTTAGGTACTATTAGTATTGCACCTTCTGTATGCCAGGGGTCTACCACTATTGCTACATATACAGGTTCTGGTGTATGGAGTACAAGTGCGGCTGGTATTGCATCTATTGGTACAACAGGTACAGTAACCGGCGTGACAGGTGGTACTGCTACTATTTCTTATACTTTGGCCAATGGCTGTATTGCAACTATTCCTGTATTGGTTAATCCAATTTCGAATATAGCCGGGCCAACTAGTGTATGTAAAAACAGTACGGTTACCCTAACTGATGCTACTCCTGGTGGCTCATGGTCTACTCCAGCCGGTATTGTTTCTGTTGTTGCATCTACTGGTGTTGTAACAGGCTTACTCTCCACTTTCTTAACCTCGGTTTCCTATACTATGCCTTCTGGTTGTAAAGTAGGTTATGCAATTACTGTAAATGCATTACCTACCGCGCCGGGCACTATTACTGGTCCATCTACAGTTTCTGTTTCCGGTGCACCTATTACCTTGGGTTGCACTCCTTCTGGAGGTACCTGGTCTAGCAGTACTGTTGCTAAAGCTACAGTCAATCCTGCTACTGGTGTTGTTACTGGTGTGGCCACAGGTAGCACTATCATTACCTACACAGTTACTAATGGTTCCGGATGTAGCAACTATAATACCAAGGTGGTTGCGGTAGGTCCAATGCCTCCTCCACATGCCGCTACCTATAATACTGTCTCCCTTTCATTAGGTAATTCAGTAACCCTCCAGGAAGCTATTGAAGGTGGTGCTTGGACTTTATTAAGTGGAGATGATTTCATCACTTTAGAGAATACTACAGGTAAAGTAACAGGTCTTGTTTCTGGTCGTGCCCTGGTTAATTACGAAGTTTATGACGAGCAGGGTAATCACACTAATATTACTGAAGTTATTGTCACACCATCTTCATTAACTGTGAAGGGTATCAATGAGTCGGGAAATGTAATGATTCTGCCAAATCCTAATACAGGTACATTCAATGTGAAAGGTTCCTTTGCAACATTAACTACCATTGACGCAATCATTGAAGTAGTTGATATGCTTGGCCAAACTGTCTATAGCACTAAGGTTGCCTTAAAAGATGGAACCATTAATGAGCAGGTAATACTGAGTTCTGCTTTAGCCAATGGAAGGTATATATTGAACCTCCGCAATGGTGATGAAAAGCATACGTTCCGTTTTGTTCTTGAGCGTTAATAATACTAAATAATTGGATCGGCTACCGGATTTCATATCCTGTAGCCGATTTTTATTTGTATTGTCATTAACGTTCGTATTCCTATAGGATCACTCGTGTCTGCTAAATCACCCTGCCTGTGACTGGCATTCATAGAACAAGAAATAAGCCTGTCATCTGGTATAATAGGGTATTCCTATCACTCAGCACCGCTTTCCGCGGTCAGACCGATTGGAATTAGCTAGGCAAATCAAACCTCATCTTTCCGTTATATTTATTCCATTCGGCTACACAAGGTTCATCTTTCAAGCAATCAGAAATTGGGTATCCAGGTAAAAGCAATAGATTATGACTATTCTTCCCCTTACCCTTTACCTAAATATTTTGAAATCATAGATTTTATATTGATTTTGTCATAGCCATGCGGCTTAAAATCCGTACTTTTGCTTAAAATATAAAAAACTAGGCCTTTTAGATAATAATTGGTCTAAAAATAACCATAAATACTTCCGGTATCCACATTAGAAAAGTGGTTGATCGCAAAAATAAAGTTGGGTCCACAAGAGGAACAAAGGGTTTCGATTATTCGAAACCCTTTGTTCATTTAGGAAATTAAGGATGAAAAAAGCACAATAAGCAATATGGATATAGAATATTTTAAAGGACAACTGAGACACGTAAAGTTTAAAGACCCGGCAAGTAATGAGTTTTTATTCGCCCGTCAAACCATTCATTGGATAGCTATAAAAGGCCCTTTCGATGTGTATTTCACACTGGGTTACGATGTTTACCCAAAAGTAAAGGTAATGCTCACCCTCGAGGATGCAGTAATACCTAAAAGGGCTGAAGTACTCAAAAGCTGCATCCCCGACAACGATATCATTATAGAAAACAATGCAAAAAGACGTAAAGATGTGTTTTCTAAAGAATATGATTTCGTAGATAAGAAAACCCTGATGGCTACCGTAAATGTAGAGTTCATGGGTCTTCTGAAACAAGTAAGAAACGAACTGGAAGGGAAAAACAAAATTGCTGCGTTGGAATCATCAACAGATGCATAAAAAATGGAGCTGCATTAATTTGTAGCTCCATTTTTTATTAGTATATAAATCTAACCTTAGGAATGGTCCCCAAGTAACTAATTTGTTGCACAAAAGTTTTATGAGTAGGACGAGCGCAATTCCTACACATCTCAAATATTATTGTCAGAAACACCAGAATACAACATTCTTACATTTACAGAGTGTATGAGGGTGACTTAAAATTAAAACACATAGTTAGAGCTTAATAATAGACTAAAAGCCCATTAATCTTTAAGAGTCAATGCCCCTTATTGGTGTTCGTATAGTGCGTCAGCGAAGTAGGGAGTAGCTATATCATTAAGTTAAGCATTTCGTGTTAAAACAAAGATACTTTTGTGAAATCCGAAATTGATGGCAACACCCAGATAGGGCAAAATATCCTGGCCCAGGGTAGCCATGATGGCAAGATTTTAAATTCATGTAGGGGAATATTTCGTAGTTATGACGCTATTACGCTTAAATCTCATATGGTAACAAAGCAATACCCACCGCAAAATAATTATTAGCTATATCACCATTCATGAATTTCAAAAGGTTCTCCCTACTTTTAGCAAACAAAGAAATTTATCAACAATGACAAATAGCGAATTAGCCGTAAAGGCCGTAATCGACACCTGGAATCAAACAATCGCTCGATTCGACAGTATTTTGGACAAATTAACCGACGAACAGTTGGAAAATGAAGTGGCACCCGGCAAAAACAGAGGAGTATACATACTTGGCCACATGGTAGCAGTGCACGACAGGCTCATGCCACTATTAGGTTTTGGCCCACAATCATACCCTGAATTGGATGAGGTATTTCTTACCAGTCCTGATAAGGCAAAAGCCACTCCACCAATTGCAACCCTTAGAACGCAGTGGAAAGAAGTAAATGCAAATCTTGCCAAATATTATGCACAATTATCAGCCGATGATTGGTTCGGCAAACATACTGCCGTAACAGCCGATGACTTTGCAAAAGAGCCACATCGCAACAAATTCAATGTTCTGGTTAGTCGTACAAACCACCTGTCCTACCATTTCGGACAATTGATTTTGATGAAATAAAATTTGCCCCAATCAAAAAGCTATTGGTAGTTTGCAGGTTTTATTTTGTAGAAATGAAATTATATGCGTCTTTTGAATGACCTAAGGTCGTTGACCCCATTTGGGCAATGTCATTAAGTTAAGGATTTCGGATTAGTGCAAATATATTTTGCACTAATTACAATATGAATTTACAGCGTTTGGCGCCCGCCGCGGCGGGCCTGATATATTAGCCCAGGGCATCGCCCTGGGTCTCTTGATTGGCGAAAATAGTGAGCCCCACAGGGTTGAAATCTTATCTTTAAATGACTCAATGGCTGGGGAAAATAAATTTGGAATTCGACGAATACCTTAACTTAATGACATTGCCCATTTGGGGTCAATGGCTTTGTAGCAAAAATAAAACACGTGGTTTACTGCTCCCTGGTTGCAGCGCTCACCTTGGCTTAGAGAATTTTATAAATACTTATGGTAACTAGAATCTTAAAATTCCACATAATAATCCTGCCAATTCCTAAAAGCAATGGGCAGGATTATTAAATTTTTGTCCCAATCTCAGCGTATCCACCTGCCTATACAATTCCAATAATCTCGCCGCATTGGCACTATCATTATTGGATGCATTAAGCTCCTGATACTTTTTGTAAGGGTACTTGGCATCATGTTGCGTTCTTTGGGCTATTAGCATCCTCTCCTCCTCATCCGCATTAATCCCGCAAAAACCAATAATTCTCTCAGCAATTACCATTGGCCCTTCATTATAGTTCACTAACAGGGTATGCCTGTCGTTGTTGGCTATGTCAAGTATTGCTTCAAAAAATTTTTCAAGTACCATGGGCATATAAGTATCAGTATGATGGAAATAGGGTGCATTTGCGTCTAATCCTAATAGGGTGGGTTCTACCATGCCTGGAACCCCCTGAATCCCTTTCTTTCGTTTATTAGAATCCAATACCTCTCCGGGCTGGCGATACAATATTATAAATGGTGTATTGGGAAAAAGTTTCCTGTATTGTTGATAAAAGTAGAGGTGCCAGCTATCTGTTTTAATAAATAATCTTTCCTCATTCAGATTCCTATTCGCACCATAAAATTTGATGGCTGCATCTAAAAAATGAAGAATTTCATCAAATAATGGTACTTCTGATAGGGAGATGTGTTGTTGATTAAGACCCAATATTTGCGATATAAGCGTAGACCCACATCGTGATACATGGAAAATTAAAGCCGCGGGGGGAATGGTGGGTATTTCCCTGCTCCATTCCGGTAGTAGTTCAATGGTAGAATACACCTTGTAGATGGTGCTATTTTGGGGTAGTTTATTGAATATCTGTATTGCTTCATCAAAAAATGGCAAATTGAAAGAGAAGTCTTTGGTATATGTCCACTTGCATGCAATTACTTCTTTATCAATAATTAATTTAGTCGGAATCCAGCCCCGAAGAGGGTGTTTCGCAAAATCTGAGACTTCCATGGTTGGTAAATGAGGCATCCAAAATACAAAATGAGTTTGAAAAAAATATAGTACTATGAATTTAAACAATAAATTTGATAATATTGGAACCCAATGTGTTTTCTATTTTATATGTTTTAATAACCCGAAGGGCTAAAATGTGAATAGCCCCCGGTGTAAACTGGGGGTATTAAATAAAAAAGTATTTGAACCCCAACCGGGTTCAATGTGAAAAAAAATTATAAAGCCGCAGCTCTTTGAATTGACTTTTAGGTAATAATCAAAATCAACCCGCACTATTTCTAGGGCAGGTTGATTTTAATATGCTTTTATGGCTTCGGATCCAGGAGAATTATGAATCATTCACAGTATTTTTTATCGCTTTTAATTTACATTTATTGTATAAACAGGGCTATACACTGCTGTTTCTCCTGCATTATCAGTTACTATAACCTTGAACTTAATAATGCTTCCTGATGTGCTGTTCAAAGTGCTTGCCCTCACTATTCCGCCAGATGCATCAACTGTAAGACCAGCACTGGTAAAAGCAGCACTACCTGCATAGCTATCATCAAGTGCCCATGTATAGGGTGGAGTACCTCCCATTACGAAAAGTGATGCGCCATAGGCTTTGTTTACGTCACCACTCTTAAGCGTAAATCCAGATGATAATTGCTGAAATATGGCTGATAGCCCCGGTGTATATCCGGTAACTATCAGTTCAATTGACTCAACATCGGTGCAGGTGCCATCACTTACTTTTACTTTGAATGTCCTGGTGCCTACACTAAGCCCATTGGCTGTTGTGCCTGTTCGGGTAATAACGCCCGTTAATGTCCAAAAAACAAAACCTGATGGTGGGGTAGGGCTGGCTTCTACCGACCATGTATAATTATGCAATGGGGTACCACCTTCTGCCAGCAAAGTTTGCGGGTTAATATTTGTATAGCCTGCATTGTCAATATTTGCAGTTATACTCTGGTTTTGTCCACTCGGGCTTTTTACAATACTCAGATTACAATTGCTATTGTTTGATGTTTTCGTACATGATACCCCTATCATTAGGGCTACCATCACTATCGGAACTACAATTATCTTTTTCATTTTGCATATTTTTTTTGCCGGCAAATTCCGGCAAACCCCTTAATGTTCTTCAGATTGCTTATTTAAGCTATGTCTTAATCCCGGTATAAAGATACTACCTGCGCCTCCGGTGCCTCCTGATAACTATCAAGCATGCATTGAACTTGGTCAGTGGATAAGGCTGATATTGATTTTGAAATTAGAATTAGTCAATAGAACCTGATCTGTGTATTTATTCATCGATACTTATTAAAAATATGCACTCACTAAAATTATCTGGTTTAGTTTTGGTATTGAAAAATCATGTTGTTATGATGCAAATAAGTAAAAATGTTTACCAGATAAGTTTAGGTATAGTAAATGTATTTGTGGTTGAGGAGAACGGACTTACTTTAATTGATACCGGTGTTAAGAATAGTGCAGATAAAATTTTTGCAGCCATAACAAAAGCTGGCAAAAATCCAGGAGATATTAAAAGGATTATCCTCACCCACCT
>CAIWHI010000412.1 GCA_903912435.1 uncultured Bacteroidota bacterium
TAAATGATGTGCTCCAATATATCTTGCCATTGGTAAATATTACCAAATTAGAAGAGAAAATACCCACCATGCATGAAATATTTATACAAAAGGTGAGTAAGGAAGATGCCCAATAATTCACCAGTTTTATTTTTAATAGCAGGCAAACACTAAATATATGAACAAGATATTACTGATAATTCAAAGAGAATATCTATCAAGGGTTAAAAAGAAAGCTTTTTTAGTATTAACCATACTTGTACCAGTAATGTTTATCGCCATGATAAGCCTTATTGCTTTCATTACCATTAAGCAAAACGATTTTGGTGATGTAAAGAAGGTAGAAGTTATAGATGCAAGTGGGAAGTTTATCAATAAACTAAAGAGTACCAAAAATCTTGAGTACACGTATAAAACAACTAGTTATGCCGAGGGCAAAGCTACTTTTATAAAGGAAAAGTTTGATTATCTGCTTTATATCCCTGATACCATCAATGATGTTCAGTTGCTGGGAGAGAAGAAGGCAGGCATAATGACTAGTAGCAAAATTGAGGATGAATTAACTGCTGTTATAAGTTCCCAGAGGTTGGCTATAGCCGGCATTGACTCAGGAGTTTTGGCAAAAGCACAGAAACCAGTAAAAGTTTCGGCCATGCAGGTAACCGCAAATGGCATTAAAGATGCACATGCCAAGGCCGCCTATGGTATAGGTTATTTATGTGCCTTCCTCATTTACCTTAGTTTGCTTATTTATGGTTCGCAGGTAATGCGTGGTGTAATAGAAGAAAAAGTAAGTCGTGTAGTAGAAGTGATTATTTCTTCAGTTAAGCCATTCCAATTAATGCTGGGTAAAATTATTGGCATTGGCCTTGTAGGGCTTACCCAGTTTTTCTTGTGGATTGTTATTTCTATCTCATTGTATACAGCCGTACTACCGGTTATCATGAAGGAGTTTGGTAACAAAACAGAGCTGGCAAATGGCATGCCTGATAAAATGAAGGCTTCCCAGGTATTGGCTGAGTCTGGCAGTGGCGATAACGAGTTTGTAAGCCTTATTCAGGATATTGGTGGTATGAAGATAGCATTTACTATTGGGTGCTTCCTGTTCTACTTCCTTTTTGGTTACCTGCTTTATAGTGCCATTTTTGCCGCGGTGGGTTCAGCGGTTGATAATGAAACGGAAACACAACAATTTGTGTTCCCTATTACCATGCCCTTAATCTTTACCTTCATGTTGGCCCAAACATTCATCATCAATAATCCGGATAGCAATCTGGCAATATGGATGTCAATGATCCCATTTACTGCTCCAATTGCTATGATGATAAGGATTCCGTTTGGGGTGCCTATGTCACAGATCGCACTGAGTATGGCATTTATGGTGCTAGGGTTCTTATTCACCACCTGGGCTGCAGGCCGTATCTATAGGGTAGGTATCCTTATGTATGGTAAGAAGGCTAGCTACAAAGAGATGGCTAAATGGTTTATGTATCGGGATTAATAAGGCCTAAATCAATCACTAGCTAACCTTTTGGGGCAATCTAATGAGCTTTTAGAAACAATATTTAATGAAAAATAAAGTTTATTAAAGCACTACAAAGTGGATGGGAGAATAATGCCCGCCTCTTGTTACTTTTGTACCAATAAGATGATATGGCCAGTAAGCAATCAAAATACCTGAAATTAGTATTCGCTGTTATGGGTTTTATGTTTGTACCCTTGCTGAGTCATGGCCAGATTGAGTTTATGTCGGGCATTGACCTGAGCTACCCACTATTGCTGAATACCAACAACACCAAACCCAACTATGGTCAGATAACCTTTGGCATTAAGGGTGGGGTAGCTTACAAACCAACTAATACCCAATTTTTTCCTATCCTATATGCAGCCTACGGACGTACCCGCTTGCCTCTAAAACAATTCGGACAGAATGTTGCCGCCCTTAATTTTAACTATACCAATGTAATGCTCAATGAGAATTTCATTATCCATTTCCCTAAAAGTGAGTTGTTCGTATTTGGAGGCATTGGTTTTAGCTCATTAGCCAATAAAGGATTGACGATTGCCGGGCCAGGTGGTGAAACAATGAATAGCCAGATTGACTCAACAGCCAATGTAAATAAGGTTTTCCCGGCTATGAACCTGGGCTTTGAATATATCTATGGTGAATCAACGGGTAAAGACTTGTACCTGGGAATGGGTCTTAATTTCCAGTACATTTTATTACTCAATGATAGAAATACCTACGATATTTCAGTCCACCAGATGGGGGGTATTACCAATTCCTACCACGTAAATTTAACCGGTAATGTTATTAGCCCCGGGTTTTATATTTGTGTCCATTACCTGGTTCATATCAAGAAGAAGCACAGCTATTATTTATAAGATCTGGATTTCATAAACCAAAAATCCCGGAAACTAGCTGTATCCGGGATTCAATATTTATAGAAAAATCAATTGTTTATTTTCTCAGCCTGCCATTTGCTTTTGCCCTCACCGGCATGTACATGTCGCTCGCTATGGTATGATGAACGAACCAATGGGCCACTTTCAACATAGTCAATTCCCATTTTATAACCCTCTTCCCTAAAAAACGCAAATTCATCAGGATGCACAAATCGTACCACTGGCAAGTGCTTTTGCGATGGTTGCAGATATTGTCCCAGGGTCACTACATCTATGCCATTATCAGCTAGGTCTTGCAGCGATTGCAATACTTCCTCCTTCTCCTCACCAAGGCCCAGCATAATGCCGCTTTTTGTGCGCATTCCGCCGTCTTTAAGCCTGCGTAGCACCTCAAGGCTTCTGTGGTACCTGGCCTGTATCCTTACCTTGCGTGTAAGCCTTTCTACAGTTTCCAGATTATGCGATACCACCTCTGGTGCCACGTCTATTATACGTTGCAGGTTATCCCACTCGCCTTTAAAGTCGGGTATCAATGTCTCCAGTGTTGTTTCGGGGTTAAGTGCCCTCACCGCCTTAATTGTATTAGCCCAGATGATAGACCCACCATCTTTAAGTTCATCACGGTCCACCGATGTAATTACCGCATGTTTCACCTTCATCAGGTGTATGGCTTCAGCTACCCGTTGTGGTTCATCCCAATCTACAGGTTCAGGCCTGCCGGTAGCTACATTGCAAAACCCACATGACCTTGTACAAATATTGCCCAGAATCATAAAGGTAGCAGTACCCTCACCCCAGCATTCGCCCATATTTGGGCAATTGCCACTCTCGCAAATGGTATGTAGCTTATGGGTATCTACCAGTCCGCGAACATTACGATAGTTTTGCCCCATAGGCAATTTTACACGTAGCCAATCGGGCTTCTTTACGCGTTTTTCTACTACCACATCCTGATTGTTGATAATCGGTAATTCCTGCATAACAATACAAACTTACAACCCTATGAAATGCTTACAAAATTGGTCAATCAATAATATTAATAATTAAACTTCGGTTTTCCTTCTGTAGAAAAGGGTATTACAATTCCCATCCCTAAAGATTTCCTTAGCCGCCATTAATAGCGAATCCTCGGTCACAGCCTGATAGCGCTCCCATTCTCCATTTATCAATGCCGCATCCCCCATCAGTTCATAAAAAGCCAGGTTATTGGCCCTGCTCAATAAACTCATATCCTCAAAGGCTATCATAGCCTCTATCTTATTCTTAGATTTTTGCAATTCTTTCTCAGTTACCCCACCTTCCAAAAGTCTTCTGATTTCATTTTCTATAGCCTCATTGGCAGCTTCAAGGGTTTTACCTTCCCTTATTTTACCTTCTATTACCAGTAACCCCGGGTCAAGGCTTCCTGTTTGGTAACAATTGATATTGCTAAACAATTGCTCCTCTTTTACCAGCCTTTGGTACAACCTAGATGCAAACCCACTACCCATTATTTCGGTTAGCAGGTCGGCAGCATAATAATTGGCTGTCATCCTGCCACCAATATGCCATGCCTTGTATAGGGCATCTAGAGGCACATCGGCACTTACATTCATTACCCTGTTAATTTCCTGGCGAGGCTCAGTGGGTAAATTACGTTCTGCCCTTGCCCCTGCCGGGATATTACCGAACCATTTTTCAGATAGTTCTTTTACTTGTTCTACTGTTACGTTGCCAGCTATACACATAATGGCATAATTGGGTCTGTAATGCTTAAAGAAAAAGTCCTTAACATCACCCAGAACGGCATCTTCTATTTGTTGCAGGTTTTCACCTATAGTAGGCCATCGGTAGGGGTGGGTAGTAAATGCCAGCTTACGCATTTGATGCCAGGCATCACCATAAGGTTTGTTGAGATAATGCTCTTTAAACTCCTCACTAACTACTTTGCGTTGCACCTCCAGGCTTTTCTCGCTGAATGCTAATGATAGCATACGGTCGCTTTCCAGCCAGAAGGCAGTCTCTATATTTTGTAGGGGTAATTGCAGATGATAATTGGTAATGTCATTGCTTGTATAGGCATTGTTTTCACCACCGGCCATTTGCAGTGGCTCGTCATAATCTTCAATATTTACACTACCGCCAAACATAAGGTGTTCAAACAGGTGGGCAAATCCGGTATGGCCGGGTTCTTCATCACGTGCGCCTATGTCATACAATATATTCATAGCCACCATAGGGGTAGCCTTGTCTTCATGCACCAGAACCCTCAATCCATTTTCCAGTGTAAACCGCTCAAATTGTAGCATAGTAGAATATTATTCAGCGGGTAAAGTTAAAGATAAATGACTAGTAATAAGGAATAGGATAAAACCATATTGATGTGGCTTGTCTATATGGCTATAATCATTTGTTTGTAACCCCTATAAAATGAAAGAAGCCCCCAATATTGGAGGCTTCAAAATATTATTAAGTCACAAAATTAATCCATCACCAACCTAAAGCCCAATGAAGATGACCTGGTACCTGGTAGGTATGCTGCACGACGGGTAACAGTAATTTCGCTTGAAGTACTGCTATATGCACCACCACGCACCACATGTGCACTACCACCAGCCGGGCCCTTAGGATTTTCTACAGTTTGTTTGCTGCCATAGTTGCCCACATACCAGTCATTACACCACTCCTCAGCATTGCCACTCATATCATAGATGCCCAAATCATTAGCTTTTTTACGGCCTATTGGGTGAACGTGGTCCATTGAATTGCGCTCATACCATGCAACATCTTGTGGTAATTTCTTGCCACTATATTTTTTGCCATCAATTTCCCTTTCAGGCACCCTGTTACCTGGGTTAGATACCAGAAATTCGTTCACACCGCCCTTGGCAACGTGTGGCCTGCTTTTAAAGAAGATTTCCTTATTTCCACCACGTGCAGCATATTCCCACTCGGCCTCTGTAGGTAGGCGGTAATGTTTACCGGTTTTGGCATTCAGTTTCTCGATAAAAGTCAGGATATCGGTAAAGCTTACATTCGTAACCGGACACTCATCACAATCGAATGTAGAAGGATTACTCTCCATAATCAACTTCCACTGCTCCTGAGTTACTTCGTAAGCACCTATAGAATAGTCTTTAAGTGTAACGGTATGGGCAGGTTTTCTGTCAGCAGCCTCATCGTCGCTACCAAGGTCAAATTGGCCACCCTGTACCTTTACCATATAAAAACTTAATGGTGTAGCTCCAGGGGTTTTATTATATTTCCTTTGGGCAGTAACCGGTTGCACTGAAAGCAGCACTAAGGCAGCAAACAAAAGTTTTTTCATAAACTATTATTCAGGTTATTAATTAATTTTATTATTGTAACCCACCTCACTATCCAAGTATCGTCTAAAACTATCTACTAATTATGTACTATTTCTAAGAACCGACTAATTACTATATACTAATCAAGAATCAACTATCAACTATCAACTAATTATTATCTACTCTTAGCTCTCTTAGACACATCTTTCAACTTTCTACTCATTACTTTATACTAATACCGAAACATCTTTCTACTTTATACTCTCGACTTACTACTAATTAACCATTTCCACCACCTTCGTTGGCTCCATATTCAAATTGCGCATGGCAATATTTTGTGCCACAGTCTTAGCAAGGGTTATAAAAGCCTCCCTTGATCCCGATTCCATATCCAAAACGGCAGGTAATCCCCTGTCGCCACCTTCACGAATCCCCTGCACCAGAGGTATCTCACCCAGGAATGGCAATTCAAATTGCTCTGCCATTTGCCTTGCGCCACCTTTACCAAAGATATAATATTTATTATCCGGTAATTCTAGTGGCGTAAAATAAGCCATATTTTCTACAATTCCCAGTATTGGCACATTGATTTGTGGCTGTTTGAACATCATAATGGCTTTACGGGCATCAGCGGCAGCTACAAGCTGTGGTGTAGATACAATAACTGCTCCTGTTACAGGCACAGTTTGCACCAGGGTAAGGTGAATATCACCCGTTCCCGGTGGTAAGTCTATGATAAGATAATCAAGCTCCTGCCAATATACATCAGTAATAAATTGCTTCAAAGCTCCGCTTGCCTGTGGCCCGCGCCAGATAACAGCCTGCTTTTCATCAATAAGCAACCCTATCGACATAGCCTTAATGCCATAACGCTCAATGGGTACTATCTGTCCCTTACCATCAATATCCACCATTTTGGGGCGTTCGTCCCTTATGCCTAGCATTATTGGTATAGACGGGCCATAAATGTCCGCATCCAAAAGACCCACTTTAGCACCTTCCTGAGCCAAACCAAGTGCCAGATTTACAGCTACTGTAGATTTACCTACACCACCCTTACCCGATGCTACCACTATGATGTTCTTCACACCCGGTAATATCATCTTGCTGTCCTTACGGTTGCTATTTACATTGGCAGTTAGATTTACCTTTACTACAGCTTCCTTATCAACCAATATCCGGATGGCATTAATACATGCCTTTTCAATCATTTCCTTTAGTGGGCATGCTGGTGTGGTAAGAACTACGGTAAACGATACGTTTTTACCATCTATTTCTATATCCTTCACCATATTCAGGGTCACCAGGTCCTTGCCTAAATCCGGTTCCTGCACCTGGCTTAGCGCATCTATTACAGCTTGTTTGGTTATCATCTATTATCTATTATCAGAGCCCGCAAAAGTACATTATTTTGGGTTTAGTATTTATGCGACCCTATATTGGATTGGTAAATATAGTTATAGATGTTAGTCCTCTTTTTTCTTACTCTTCTTTTTAGTTTTAGGGGGGGTATTTAGTGCGGTTAATAGTTTGGTATTAAAGTCTGATAATGGCTCTACGGTATTTGGGGTGTTTATTAATTCAGCTTCACTGGGTAAATTACCCGTGCCTTTTATTTGTTTTACCCACAAGCTAAAATCACTTTCCTCGGTTTTATCCTGGACTTCCCTATATTTTTGATACTGTTCTTCGGCAAATGATTCAGCCAATTCCTTTCTTACCTTTCCAGCATCATTGAGAATCTTATATTCGTTAAAATCCAGGAATTTATCAAGCCTCTCTGCCCAGTCGGCCATTTTCATTAATTTTTGCCTGCTTACTATCATTTCGGCATGGTCTAAGAATGAAGATACCAGGGTGTTGAGATTAGTAATTTCCTCCTTGGTAAGATAGTTTTTAGCTATTGTAACGTCAGTAAGGGTAACTCTTCCATCTTTTTTAGCATTCTTCCATGTTGTCAAACCCATATTAGGTTTAGTATGGTCAGCTCTTGATTCTACAATTTCTGATGGAGTCTTTCCCACAACCGCATATTCAAGCTTGGCCTGTACTTTGGCAAAAAACTTGCGTGTTTCAGGGTCGTTTTTATTATAATCTACACTTGTAGCATACAGTTCGGTCACCTTTTCATAAAACATCCTCTCCGATGCCCTAATCTCCCGTATCCGCTCTAATAATTCCCTGAAATAATCCTTGCCAAATAGTTTATTTCCTTGTTTCAATCTTTCATCATCTAGTACAAATCCTTTAACCAGGTATTCTTTTAAAACCCTAGTTGCCCAAATCCTAAATTGTGTAGCTTTAAATGAATTAACCCTATAGCCAACTGCTATTATTGCATCTAAGTTGTAAAATTTAGTTTTATATGTTTTTCCATCTGTTGCAGTTGCCGAGAATTCCTCGGTAACTGAATTTTGGTTTAATTCTTGGTCATTAAATATATTCTTTAGGTGCAATGAAATATTATCCGTGCTACAGTTAAATATTTGAGACATTGTCTTTTGAGATACCCATACAGTTTCGTCTCCCAATATTACTTGGGCATGTATCAATCCATCTTGTCCACGATAGAAAATAAAGTCAGATTCTCTAGTTAAATCCATAATAGGAGGCTATTTGTTGTCTCTAAATTAAGCAATATTTTGATAAAATATGCCTATGAATGCATGATATTTCTAACCAATTTCCGGAGCTATGCCTATTTGCCAGGTAAGTGTTTTGAGGGATTTTTCCATGGGTTCATTTATGAATAGAAGGTGCTTTATTCTAAATGCTACAATTGATAGCTTATTAATTTACAGCATTTTATATGGTATCTGTCAATCCACAACAAAGCCCGATTCGCTGGTTCAAATACCAGGCCGTCTTTTGGGTGACATTTAATTCCTGGGCTAATTGTATTGAAGATATATTCTTGTGTTGGGTTGTAATTATGTAAATGGCTAGGAACCAGGTGGGCAAATCTATTTTAGTCTTATCAAATAAGGTTTTGGTGCAAACATTGAAGTATTTGCCAGTATTCTTGCACTTATACTTATTGCCTGCACATTTGTAAACCTTAGATGCTTCATCAAAAGGGGAAACAACATGCCCCTTCCAGCGCAATTGCTCCAAATGGTCAATGCAACTTTGCTGTGTAGGGAAAGCCTGTTGTAATTCTAATGCAGAATTGAATCCATTATTAGTCATTCAACCGCTATTGGCACACAAAGCTAGTAGTTATTTACACCAAAAGATATTTTCAGTGTAAATAAAGTGATTTTCTGTAAGAATAGTTAATCATGGATATTGTACGAATACGGCAACAAGTTTGTACAACAAGATTACAGAAAAGCGGACATTGCCCCAGCGGGGCTATCGGTCTGTAGTACTTTATATCTAGAATAAGGACTCTGTCCCGGAGGGACTACCGGTTCTTAGTACAAATATCTTTGCAAGTGAATTGTCAACTAATCGGTTTCAAATGGGAAGTAGCATAGAATCAACAATCATCCACCTACTCCACCACCACCTTCTCCTTCTTCTTACCCAGTTTCTCTACCCATTTACTAGCCATAAATGGCTTTTCAACATAGAGGAAGAAAACCGCCGCAACAGGAAAAATAGATGCCATTACTACCAAAAGATGGAAAATAGCATTTGGGAGGAAGTGATTAGTAATCCTGATGCTGGTGGTGAAATGACCAACAAATGAAATGACAGGGTAGTGAAGCAGGTAGATGGAGTACCCCATACCACCTATTATGGTCATAATTTTATTAGAGAACAACTTTTTAATCAATGGGTTTTTGATACTGGTAAATATGAAAAACGCTATCAGGAAGGGTAGGGGAATGGAGGCAAACAATTTCTCAGTCTGCAAAATCTGGGTATATTTTGGCAGGTACAAAATACCTCCAAGTGCAATTAAGAAGGGCACTAATATCCAGTTGTTTTTGAAGGTTTTAGTACCTACATCAGTTACATATAGGTCGGCAAGGAAGATACCCATAATGAAGAACTGGAAAAACCAATAGATAGTCTCGGTTTTAGGTTGGTACACATCATGCAACAATACAATGGCTATAGTGGCCAATATCATTATTATACGCCTGGTATACTTTTTAAGGGTGTAAATCTTGAATAGAAGAGGTCCTGAGCAATAGTATTGTATTTCCACCTCCAGCGACCATGCCACCACAGTAAGGTAGGGCGCATGCTGCATCACTATCAGGTGAACATAACACAGAGAAGCTACAAGGCTGGGCCAAAGTTCCTTAAAAGTTATCGGGCCAGAAAAGTAATGGCTAGGGTTAAAAATATTGCCGGCAATAGTCATATTGGTTTTGGTAGCCAGCAGAAGTATAAAAAGTAGAATAATTACGGTAAAATAGGGTGGTTCCACACGGGTAAGCCTGCGCAGATAATACTTTTTGATGTCTGTTTTTTTGCCGCCATTTATATATTGGTTGGCAAAAGGGATGGACAAGATAAAGGCACTCAACATAAAGAAGATAGGCAGGGCAATGTGGAAATTAATCATCAACTGGTCAAGCCCCGAAAATGATGCCATATCTTCAGCAAAAGGTGCTGTAGCTTTATTTCTGTAATATGCATAGCCATGAAAACAAATTACCATGAATAGTCCAAAAGTCCTTATGCCATCCAGTTCGGGGATGTACAAGCGATTTGAAGTAACTCTTTGAAATTTGGAATAAAATTTTTCTAACATTATCTGATAATCTATGGGCAAAGATATTGAAAATGTGGAATTGCCAGCAATTCAATGAGTTGCAGCGATAAGATTTGGAGGAGTTAAGATACTATAAACAAAGCGCCACAGATTCATGTGGCGCTTTGCTAATTTATGCTGTAGTCTTTTCTGTTGTTCTTTTAATATTCTTATTCCTTGTTTCCTGGGCTTCCTTAGCCGCTTTTACAAATGCTACAAAAAGTGGGTGGGGATTCTCAACCGTACTTTTATATTCCGGGTGATACTGCACCCCCATATAGAATGGGTGGTCTTTAAGTTCCACTATTTCTATAAGATTAGTTTTAGGGTTTTTACCCACTGGTATCAGGCCTGCATTTTCAAATGCTTCAAGGTATTCGTTGTTAAATTCATAGCGGTGTCTATGCCTTTCATTAATCACATTTTTTCCATAAATGCTTTCGGCCATGCTACCTTCTTTTAGTTGGCATTCATAACTGCCCAGGCGCATAGTTCCGCCCTTATTGGTTATGGTTTTCTGTTCTTCCATCATGCAGATAACACCCTGTTCAGTATCAGGGTCCATTTCTGTTGAGTGTGCCTTTGGCATATTTAGCACGTTTCTGGCAAATTCTACACATGCCATTTGCATACCCAGGCATATTCCGAAGAAAGGCATTTTATTCATCCTGGCATAGCGCACTGCATCTATCTTTCCTTCTATACCCCTACTGCCAAATCCCGGTGCCACAAGGATACCATCCAGATTTTTGAGCTTATCAGCAGCGTTTTCCTTAGTAAGATATTCAGAGTGTATATTCACTACCTCCACCTTACATTCATTCATAGCTCCTGCATGTATCAATGCTTCTAATATAGATTTGTAGGCATCCTGTAGTTCCACGTATTTACCTATCAGCCCTATGCTAACTTTGGTTTTTGGATACCTTAGTTTATTTAGGAATTCCTTCCATTTTGTAAGGTCGGGGTCCTTGCCCATTGGCATTTGCAGTTTTTCTAGGCAAATTACATCCAGCCTTTCTCGCATCATTTCCAGCGGCACGCTGTATATGGTATCTGCATCCAGCGCCTCTATTACTGCATCGTGAGTTACGTTGCAAAACAGGGCAATTTTACGTTTCAGGTCTTTATAAAGGGGTTCCTCAGTACGGCAAACCAATACATCGGGTAACAAACCATGTTCACTCATCATTTTTACAGAGTGTTGTGTAGGCTTGGTCTTCAGTTCTTTTGCTGCCTTAAGGTAGGGTATCAAAGTTAGGTGCACAACAAGGCAATTTTCTGTGCCCATTTCCCACTTTAGCTGCCTTACCGCCTCTATATAAGGTAACGATTCAATATCACCCACAGTGCCACCTAATTCGGTAATCACAATATCGAATTTATTATCCTCACCCAGCAACAGCATGCGCCGCTTAATCTCGTCGGTAATATGAGGTATCACCTGTACTGTCTTGCCCAGGTAGGCGCCTTCGCGCTCTTTAGTAATAACATGTTGGTAAATACGGCCTGTTGTTACATTGTTAGCCTGTGAGGTAAAAGTATTTAGGTAACGCTCGTAATGGCCCAAATCGAGGTCGGTTTCTGCACCATCTTCAGTTACATAACATTCACCATGTTCATAAGGGTTCAGTGTTCCTGGGTCAACATTGATGTATGGGTCAAATTTTTGAATGGTAGTAGTAAACCCACGCGCCTGCAATAATTTGGCAAGTGATGCTGCAATAATTCCTTTTCCTAAAGATGAGGTAACCCCTCCTGTAACAAATATATACTTGGTCATAACTCTGTTTTTGAAATGACCACATCGCAACCTGTCTTCCTTGCAGACAGGCCATTACTCACTATAAATAATGGAGAATTTTGCTGTTGGGGTCAAACAAAGGTACGTTTGATAATCCAATAATCAAAAGTAAAAACGAAAAACACCTATATTTCACCTGGTTTAATAGATAATTTGCACACCCTCTGTGTCATTACAATTTCCACCAAATTCTGATAAGACTTTTCGTTGATAATCAATATGTTGGGAATTGACTAGGTTGTTTTAAAATGTAAATGGCCTTTCGCTGGCGGGTTTCTTATATTAAA
>CAIWHI010000413.1 GCA_903912435.1 uncultured Bacteroidota bacterium
CAGCAAATCACCAGGGTGTTTTAGCAAGCGGGTATCATAAATCATTTTACCATCCTTTATGTCAATACCAGGCAGGAAGGTATCTTCTGTAAGGTTACCCGGCATACAAGAGATGCCTATTTCATTGATAAACGTGGTGATTTTTTTTATTAGCTCATCGTAGCTATTAATATGTTCCATTCTTTAAGTCTTTGTAAAATTTGGAGATAGGCTATAAAAATATAAAAATTGGGGAATATTGGCATAAACCAATAATCCCCAATCATTTATTCTCCCAAAAATAGCTTACCTATTTCTTTCATTTGTGCTTCAGCCCCTATTTCAAGTCTACGGGCATACATGGCCTTTGCATCATTACCTGCCACATACCTCAATATGTCTTTGCCATCGGTTGCAGCCTCATAAACTACATCAGCAATTTGTTCAGCGGTTGAATAATTTGCAGCACGTTCAGGATTGGCAAACGCAGTGAAAACTTTTTGAACCATTTCACCATATGCCTCATGGTTACCCATATCCAGAGACCTGCTAATAAAATCTGTCTTTATTCCTCCCGGAGACACCGTTTTAATACCAATACCAAATTGGCCCAATTCAAACTTCATACTCTCACTCCAGCCTTCCAGTGCCCATTTGGTGGCATGGTATACCGAATTCAAAGGAAGCGTAATCAATCCACCTATTGATGTAGTAGTAATAAACAACCCACTTCTTTTTTGTCTGAAATGTGGCAAGAAAGCCTGTGTAACCCTCAAAACCCCCAACAAATTAGTATTTAACTGACGAACTAATTGCTCGTCGCTAATACCCTCCAATGGGCCAACCAGGCCATAACCGGCGTTATTGAATACCACATCTACATCAGCCAATTCCAGAGCCTTTGCTGTAGCATCGGCTATTTGTTCCTTATTGGTTACATCAAGGGCCAGCAAAGTAATATTAACAACATGGGCTAATTCTTTTTCTTTTTCAGGTGTTCGCATGGTGGCTATAACCTTCCAGCCATTTGTTGCAAATAATAGAGCTGTGGCCCTTCCCAGACCTGTTGAAGCTCCTGTTATAAAAATTGTTTTCATTTTTTTTGTTTTATTAGAATGAATGTTCATTCCAAATTGTGATTAAAATTTTTTATTCTTTCAATGCATCCCAGGCAATACGTAGCTGATTATCCAATAATCCTTCCGATAAGGGTTTGTTTTCTGCCAATATCCACCTTATAAAGCCCATTATTCCACCCATTACAAACTGCATTAGTTCCTCAATACCTATCGACTTTATAATGCCCTGTTCTTGTCCCTGTACAATAAGTGCCAGATACGCTGCAAATGCTGCCGCTCCTTCACTTCTGGTAGCCTCGGTAATAACTGGAGATGACTGAAACTGGTCCATAAACCTGAAATGGAGCGGATTATTGACAAAATAACTGATTAAAGCCCTGCAAAAATGCTCAAACTGCCTTTTTATTGAGTTATTCTCTATTGGCCCGGAAATTGTCATTACTTCATCTTGCTTAATATAGATGTAAATTGCATTAATCAATTCCTCCTTTGTGGTGAAATAATTGTAGATAGTACCCATACCAGTATTAGCACTTTTAGCTATTGCCGACATAGGTGTAGCCTGCACTCCGTTTTCAATAAACAGAACCATGGCAGCTACAATTATTTGCTCCCTTTTTTCCACGACACAAAAATAGGGGATTTGGAATGAATATTCCAAATCCCCTTCAATCTTTTTCAAATTTATCTAGTACACTATACACTTATTAAAAATTAGCCGGCAGTTTATGCTCTTTGCGCCACTTGATAATTGGCTTAAAGGGCCCAAACTTATGTTGCTCCTCACTAAAAGAATCTATAAAAGGTCCAATACCGTAGTCGAGTGCCTTAGAAGCAATATTTGGGTAATCGGGAATAGCCTTATTTTTCTTTTGTGGACGGCTATGTATGCGGTCATCGTTTATAAATGCAGCTACATCAAGGCATTGCTCATCATTGAGGGCAGGTTTTTTCCAGGTTGCAATTTTATCAGGCATATTACCTTTTATGAACCTGGCCAATTTTACCACCCTATAAGGACTAGAACCAACTTGATATGAAGTAGGCCCCCAAAGTGGTGGATATAGATAGGTAGCCGAATCAGGAGTTAATTTGCCTTCACCATTCACACCATGGCACACACTGCAAGTGGTGGCATATATTTGTGCACCCTTATTAGGATCAGCAGCCCTTTCGGGTAGTTCTATTTCCAGGCATTCATCACCCTTTACACGTTTTCCCACAGGCACATTACTACCTATCCACCTTATATAGCAAACCATTGCTACCATTTCCTTGCTATCTAGCGGGAGTGGTATTCCGCTATGGGGTCGCTCAATGCAGTTATTTACACGCTGCTCCATAGTGAGCACTTCATTTTCGCGACCACGGTATTGTGGATACCTGGCATATGAGCTGAAAAAGCTATAGCCAAAAGGCCGCATTCCTCCGTCAAGGTGGCAATTGGTACAATTCATTTTATTACCCAGGTATTTACCTACTGTACCCTCAGGACCAATATAATGAGCCGTATG
Source organism: uncultured Bacteroidota bacterium (assembly GCA_903912435.1). GTDB lineage: Bacteria > Bacteroidota > Bacteroidia > Chitinophagales > Chitinophagaceae > Nemorincola. Next base: position 2,573 of record CAIWHI010000413.1, read on the forward strand.
CAGTATTAATTCACGGCCATAACGCACCATTTCACCAAACTGGTCATTGGGGATGGAAGAAGTATCTGGCGGCGAAAAAACAGAGGTATCGCTGGTAGGGATCACTGTCTCTTTAGGTGTTGTAGGAGTTTGGTTGCAGGAAGCGATTATAAGAATCGCACTAATAGCAGGGAGTAGAACCTTTTTAATTGTGGGAAGCATATTGAATACCAATGATTTTTAAATGCACTTATCAATATTGTAAAACCAAACATGAAAAGAATACTGTTAACCTGATTTAAAGCCATTAATAGGCTGAATAATCGGGCAATACAAAGATATGATTTGTGCTACAAAGAAATACTGATTTTCATTTGGCTCCAATAATCTACATACAAGATCATCACCTAATAAAAATATCACAATTGAATAACATCGGTTTTGAACTAAGATATTATCTTTGTATTTCCTTTTTATTAAAAATTTATCTTAAGGCATGTTGACTACACACCGATTTGCATCGTTTACCAAATATTACATGGTATTTTTTACCCTAGTCCTTAGTTTAGGGTCAATAACAAGTTTTGGGCAGATACTTAATTACAGCACAGATACCAGTGGTGCATTAGCATCAGTGGCCACCAATGCTACCGGCACAGCCCTTAGCCGTGTAAATGGCGCTACCCACCCTGCAACTATTTGCGGAACGGGTTACTCAGCGGCATCGTTCACCACAGCTACTACCTATGCCACCACCTTACCTGCTGTAGAGGTTACTGCATCACCTAATACTGGTTATGCCCTAAATGTTACCAGTTTTAGTATTGATTTACGCCGTTCTACCACTGGTCCGGCCAATGTAAGACTTGCCTATAGTACCGATGGTGGCACTACCTGGACCAACCAGGGCACTGACCAATCGCCCAATAATGCCGCATGTGGCACTACGACTACCGGCACCTGGACCACATCATTTACCGTACTATCGGGCAGCACACTTAAATTCAGGGCCTATGGGTTCAATGCAAGTGCCACCGGCGGTACTTTGCAAATTCTCAATTTATTGATTAATGGTACAGTTACTGCAACATCAACTGGTTGTGGCACACCAGGCAGCTTATCAGCAACCTCTATTACTGCCACATCGGCCACCTTATCCTGGGCTGCTGTTACCGGTGCTACAAGCTATAATATTCGTTACAGGGTAAGTGGTACTACAACCTGGTCTACCACAACCTCAGCTACCACATCTGTATCAATTACCGGATTAACAGCCGGCACTATATATGAATACCAGATACAAGCAGTTTGCGCATCTGGAACAGGTTCTTATTCAGCATCATCTTTATTTACCACGAGTACCACATCGGGTTGTGGTACACCAGGTACTTTATCAGCAGCTTCTATAACCACTACATCTGCCACCCTTACATGGGCTGCGGTAACCGGTGCTACAAGCTATAATATCCACTACCGTGTTAGTGGTACTACTACATGGACTACAACCACATCAGGCACTACCTCAGTATCGATTTCAGGACTCACACCAGGCACTATTTATGAATACCAGATACAGGCTGTATGCGCTTCCGGCACAGGATCTTATTCTGCTTCTTCTTATTTTACAACTACATCTACTTCCACCACGGCCTCAAGCGGTAAGATAGCCATATACTTTAATACACCGGTAAATACATCCGTATCAACTGGTGTTAATGCCATTTACCTCAACATGCATATGGCCGATACATTGATTGCTTATATCAACAGGGCCAGATATAGTATTGATGTAGCACAGTATGACTATAATCAAAGTAGCAGTTACGGTAATATTGCCACAGCAATAAATAATGCATACACACGCGGTGTAAAAATCCGCTGGATATATGATGGGAGCCAACCTAATACAGGTGTGGCACTCCTCAATTCAGGTATCCATACTTTAGCTAGCCCTACTACAAGTGCTTATGGCATTATGCACGATAAGTTTGTAATTATTGATGGTAAATCAACCAACCCTAATGATGCCATTGTGAGTACAGGTTCTGAAGATTGGGGGGTAAGCCAGTTCAATTATTGTAATAATAATATTCTATTTATACAGGATTCAGCATTGGCACATGCCTACATCAATCAGTTCAACATGATGTGGGGCGATACTGGAATTGCTCCCAATGCTACTTTATCCAGGTTTGGACCTTATAAAACGGACCTTGGTGCGCATATTTTTACCATCGGTGGAAAAACAGTAGAGCTTTACTTCTCCCCTTCCGACCATACTGATACCCATATACAAACCGCTATTAACTCAGCCAATACCGACCTGTATTTTGGGGTTTATTCATTTACAGTAGCTGCCGATGCCACTGCAATATCAACAAGGCACACTGGAGGGGTTTATACATTGGGCATTGTAGACCAATACAGTAGCACAGGTGCAGCCTACCCCATACTCACAAGCGCATTAGGAACCAATCTAAAAACCTTTACCTCTTCTACAGATGTATACCATAACAAAATGCTGATTGTTGACCCCTCAAATACCTGTTCCGACCCACTGGTACTTACAGGCTCTCACAACTGGACTACCTCAGCAAATACTAAAAATGACGAAAACACTCTAATCATCCATAGCGATACGATCGCCAATATTTACTACCAATCGTTTTATGCAAATTTCACAGCTTTAGGTGGCACAGTTACAGCAATTGCGCCATGTACCGCCGGTACATGTGGCTCAACCAGTGGCCTTAATGCAACATCTATTACCACCACTTCGGCCTTATTAACATGGACTGCGGTAACCGGTGCTACAAGTTATAATATCCAATACAGGGTAGTAGGTACATCAACCTGGACTACCACTACTTCAGGAACCAATTCTATCACACTATCAGGTCTTACTGCTGCTACTAATTATGAATTCCAGGTGCAGACAGTTTGCGCAAGTGGTTCAAGTGCTTATACGGCATCTGCTACCTTTACCACTTTGGCATTGCCATGTACCGTACCAACCGGATTAACAGCTACGGGTATCACCTCATCTTCAGCCACCCTTAGCTGGGTAGCAGTTACAGGTGCGGTAAGTTATAATATCCAATACCGAATAGTAGGCACCTCCACCTGGAGTACTACAACCTCAGGCACAAATAGTGTTACCATTTCAGGCCTTACCCCAGGCAGCAATTACGAGTTTCAGGTACAGGTAGTATGTAGCACCGGTACCAGCAGTTTTAGCGGTTCAGCTACATTTACTACAGATTCAATTACCTGTGCATTACCTACAGGATTTACAGCTACAAGTATCACCACCTCTTCTGCATTGCTAAGCTGGACTGCGGTAACAGGTGCCATAGGTTATACCGTAGATTACAGGGTAGCCGGCACCATAGCCTGGACACGCATCCCATCAGCTACTACTTCACTTACTCTTAGTGGTCTTTCTTCAGGAACAGTATACGAATACCAGGTACAAACCCTTTGTTCTGCAACTGATTCAAGTGGCTATTCCTCATCCTCTACATTCACTACCACCAGGTCTACAACCCAGGTACAAAACTACAATGCCGACTACAGCAATCTTCAGATATATCCCAACCCTACCAATGGCGAAGTAAATATCAGATTCAATCTATCTAAATCAGAACCAGTGAAGATTTATATTACTGACATGCTGGGCCGAATAGTAAATGAAGCAGTAAACACACAGGAGGAACTGCCGGGCATCCATACCTATCAGATCAACCCCGGCCAACCCGGCATTTATATTATCGAAATTAACATTTGTGGTTCTATCATCAACAGAAGAATTACCAGACTATAATTTAGCTTTCCATATTTTTAGAGCCCTATCATTATAAGAAGCATAATGATAGGGCTCTAAAAATTTATGACTATTTGTCACTAGATTTACTTTAATACCATTTTATCCCTCTTGGCATTAATTGTCCAATTGGGCTAAAAAGCCCAATAATCTAGACTGCGTTGTCACCCCTCTGCATTTCTCGGAGAGGGGCCAGGGTGAGGCCAAAGGACAGCAATTAAACTGTTGATTTTGATTTATCATCACGCATACACCAATTCCTGTTCAGGCACCTTTTTACCTGCAAACACAAAATGCCCTATCGCCAATATCTGGTCTTTCCTGCTCCGCTTATGCACTGTAATATCGATTTCCAGGTATTGACCCTCCCTGAGTATATAGTCATACTTCAGATTCACCATATCACCAATATAGGCATTATCAAAAAACTCCAATTGGTAAGATGAAGTGACGATTTTTTGGAAGTTCAGATCTCCAAACACATTTACTATTGCCTGGTCATAAATCTTCATTATCTCGCACAGTATTTTGCCTGTACTTAAAGTTCCCAGATCATTGAGATGAATTTGGTGCACCTTGAATTCTTGAGCTGTGCTTAGCTCTTTGCTATCTGTTTTCATATACGTTAGTTTAAAAAAGGTAATACTCGTAGTCTTCAATGATTAATGATGTGACCTCATTCTGCCTTGCGCTCGTTATGGCCTGTCTTATGTTTTTGATAATGTTCCTAATGCGTTTCATTTGTTTAGCTATTATAGTTTTCGAATAATTTTTTGAGAGTTAAGCCATAAAAAAATGCCCTTTTAGCTATTGGCTCAAAGGGCATTTGTAGATATGTATAGATACATGGGTCAACATCGCCACCTTGAGCTATTATGCTTACAACATTTATGATTATTGACCGTCGATTTCATATGTATTAATACTATTTGTTTCATTTTTGTTCTGATTTTTTAATTGTTGCTAAAAATAAAAAACCCTCCAGATTTTATCCGGAGGGCTGTATGCTATATGGTACAAACATGTAGCTACGGCCTACGGTAAGAGACGCGCTTTGTACAACATGAATGATTATAATTACTGTTCACAATACAATGTTATGAATAAAGTGCGGATTGAAAAAATAATTTTTTGGTGTTTTGATGCATTTAACACTAGTTTCATCAATCTATTGCTTCCATATGTGATATACTACTCCTCCTCATGGTTTAAGGTCTCCATTTTTGATCCAAAGAAATTGAGGAATAAAACCATAAATGCAACTACCATTATGGCCTGTATGCATACAAACATTTTACCCAGATTGCCTGAAGGGTGAATATCCCCAAAACCTATAGTAGTAGAGGTGACTATACTAAAATAAATATAGTCTACCACTGAGGGCAGATTATCGCCTAATAAGTGCATGCCTGCATAAATAACTGCAAAACTGAAGGCTATCTCCAGATAATTGAGAAACAGCATCAGTATGTTCCTCCTGTAGGAACGTGGTTTTACAAACATGTCGGCCACAAATATGAGTGAGGCAACGTAGAATATGGTTTCCAGCAAAAGATAGCCTGAAATCAACACAACTACCTTGTATTTATACAAGCCTGAAAACAAAAAATACAGAGGTAAAAAGGTTTTAAAAAACACAAAAAACTCATTACCTACATTTCTCTTGATAACACCAAACTTACCAAAGTAGTTACGGATATGTAAACCAGGAAATACGTACTGAACTGCCACCAAAAACAAGCGCAAAACTTTCTCAAACCCTATATCATGGTGTTTTTCGTTATTCCATATCCTTATCAGGTTTACCTTATGTGCCTGATAAGCCGTCATTCTGAGTTTCTTATTGTACTCAGGCTTACCAAACATCAGCTTACTGAAGAACTCTGAAATACTCATACCTGATGGTTTTTAAATTCTTAATAAGATACTTACCCAAACAAGTTTAAAACTAATAAATAAAATATTGTTAGGCAAGTAGGCTTCAAATCATTAATAATCAATTAAGAGATACGAATAGTATTTTACAAAAGAAAGTTTAGCTCTGCCTAAAAATACTTAAACACCCTTTGTAAGTACCTGATGATGTGATTATCTGAACTGAATATATACCCGAAGTCAAATTACTTGTAGTTATCTCCGCTTGTTGAATACCACTATTTATGTAATTTTCAGGTAAGGCAATTAGTTCCCTACCTAAAGCATCCAATACTTTAATAATTACCATCCCTGCCATCGGCAATCCAAATTGCACAATGGCCTTATCTCTGGCCGGGTTAGGATAAATCATCAGGGGGCTATCGGTTTTAACCATATCACTAACACCAGTTGTCATATGTACCCTGGTATGACTACTATTGAGTACCTGCATGTAGGTGCTATTGGTAGGATTATTATCAATGAATAAAACCGTAGCCTTGAGGTTAGATAATTGCCAGTTAGGTAACATGTGTATGGGATCAAAAGAATAAGAATAAAAAGAATCTGCATACAAACTAGCAGGCAGACTAGCTAATACTCCTCCGGCAGAGGTTAATAAATCGGGCAAAACGTAACGGGTAACAAATTGGTAATTCATTGAACTACCGGGAATAATAGCTAAAGAATCCTGAAAATTAAAACCCACACCTGAAAGTGGCAGGTTTAAATCCTGAAAGCTATACGAGTTGTGCTGTGCATAATCGCTACCTGAATTATTTATATTATCTTCAGTTATTACCAATTCTACCCTATAATCACCATACATGTCAATAGCGGGGTGCAGGGTTACACCCACATTAATAGTATTTGCACCATCAAGGCTGGCATCCATAGTAAGGTCAGCAAAACCAAAATAATTTTTCACCTTATTAAAGTTTGTAAACAATGAGGCTGGATCACAGAAATAGTGCCTGTCGATAAAAACACCGGGTAACCCATTATAACCGGCAATAGATTGCAAATAGGTGTCATAATTCTGAACCCGACCATTTCCGGTAGCCATGGGGTCACTTGATGGCGAACCTTTATCGTGAACAGAAACAATGCTCACTTTATTGCTATCATTTTTAAAAATAGAATCCCTGTAAATTATACCTCTTACACAATCGCCACATAAAGTACTGGTAATTTCTTCCACTAACAATCTTTTGGCAGGCATAAACATTACCGTATTAAGGCTTGTGCCAATGGTATCGTTGCTATGATTGGCATCACCGATGGCTGCAATCCATACCTTAAAAGGATAATTACCCACTAATGCCGGATAGGTGTATGCCGCAGTATCGGTAAAGTTATAAGAGGTAAAAGGAGGTATTACAATGCCACTAACAGTGGCAACTACTGGGGTGCCGGCCCCCTGCTGGTAGATAATATTAAACCCTGTAATTGAGTTACGCCCTGCATTAAATACCGTGCCTGAGAAATTAGTTCTGTTGCCGGGTGCGCCATAGTTGCCTGGAAAGCTGGTATTAGGGCTAATAGCCGTAATAGCAAGGTCGGAGGCCGGTGGGGTATAAACTATTACATTATCAATTCCCCAGCCTAGTTCCCATCCTGTATTGTCTTTATACCTGAATCCTAACATTACTGATGGCCTGCCAGCATAAGCTACCAGGCTTATGTATCTCGATTCCCACCAACCACTGGTATTACCAATCATTGTTGCCACTACTGTCCAGGTGCGACCTGTATCAGTAGATACCTCCACAGTAGCCTGCTCAGTAAATCCCCCATAGGCACTTTGAATAAAACTGCAGTCAAAATATAAGTAGGGAGATGAAACACCTACCAGATTAATAGCAGGTGAAATGAGCAGGGAATTGCTATTATTTGCATGCTCATGTTTATCATCATTTACAGCCACAAACCAGGTGTGGTCACTAGGAGTAAAACCAACACTGCCCAATAAGGAAGCAGAACCAGAATTCCAGCCAACAGAATCATTCTGTGTGCCACTGGCTACTAATTGGGTCCATCCAAGAGGTAACCCAGATAATGTAACGCTTTCGAAATCCTGAATATATACCACCTGGGCATTAATGCCGGAAATAAAATGAAAATATACACAGAGTACCAGCAATAATTTTTTCATGAAAACGTTAATATATATGACTACCTGTTGAACAAATGCAAGATAATACACCACCGGATTAAAATAAAAACGGGAAACAATAATGTCTCCCGTTTTTGATCAGTATTTTTTTAATAACCTAGTTTTTTGCAGGTAATTAGATTATTGCTTTGTAAACTTCTTAGTTACAACATTCTCACCATCGCCATTATAAAGACGTAGGAAATAAATACCAGAAGGAACGTTTTCCAGATTAAGATTAGCACTTGTACCTGGCACTTTGTAAACCGACATTACTTTACCAATGATATTGTAAACTGCGATTGTTTTAATGTCTAAACCAGCATCATAAACTACATTCAGATCATTCATTGCTGGGTTAGGATAAAGAAGAATATCACTCGAAACCTTATTCACATTAGAAACTGCAGTTGTCTGCCTATTGAATACGAAAGTAATATTCTTATTGTAGGTAGAACTGTAATCAGCAAGATTAATGGTCATAAAAAATGTCCCTGAAGAAGCATTTGGAGGTAAGCTTATTTGCATATCAAACTGACCAGGAGTATCTAATGCATATGCATGGGCAGTATTTGAGGTGATTTGTCCTCCTGTATTAGTTGCCCTGCTCCATAGCATAGTATCCCCGGTATTACTATAACAAAGCTTATTATCACAAATACCAAATACGCCTTGCTTGCACCAATCAGCAGGGAAGTTACTATTTACGCAATGCCAATTAATTACTAATCCCGTTGTATAAGAAATATTGGTTATGTTATTGAAAACATCTTCATGATAAGTTCCAACAGGTATTGTAGTATAAACGGTATCATTAGGAACAGTAAAGGTTTGAGCCTTAACGAATCCGGGAGCTAAAACACCCAGAAACATAAGAACAATAAGTAGAGTCTTTTTCATCTTCTGCACATTTATCACGCAAGATACGGACTACCAAAATAATAACCAAAAAAAATGTTCATGGATCGCACAATGAATTTGTTAAAAGTAAAAGTTAAAGGTCAAAAGTTAAAACACTTTTTAAGGTAAAAAGTAAAAGTCAAGGGTTAAAACACTTTTAAGGTAAAAAGTATAAGTCAAAGGTTAAAACACTTTTAAGGTAAAAAGTAAAAGTCAAAGGTTAAAACACTTTTTATGGTAAAAGTCAATAGTAAAAACACTTTTAAAGTGAAAAGTAATTACTTTTTTCGAATTTCAAATTCACCACACATTGGAAGCATAGTGAATGAATTACCAATTGCCCACTAAATGAAATAAATAATCTACTTCAAAAAAAGTTGAATAAATATAAAAATTCAAATAATTCTGGTGCGGTAATCCAATCTATGTACCCATACTTTGTGCTGTAGAGAATTGGTAAGGGGGATATATAAAATACACACAAATTAGCTTAGAATTCCTTTTGATCTACTACCCCACTATTCCATCACATCACCCAAAAGCAAACAGGCTATCCATCGGATAGCCTGTTTGAAAACAAAAACATATTTTTCAGTATTATTTAGCGATTGATAAACGCTGAGAAACTGAACCCTTATCAGATTTAACTACAACATTGTAGATACCAGAAGCAAGGTTTTCAGTAGAAATATTCAACTGATGTGCACCAGCAACCATTTGCTCAGAAGCACCGCTCATTACCACACGGCCAGTCATATCATAAATAGTAAAACCAATGTTTGTTGGTTCAGCTAAATTGAACTGTACATGAGTTAAATCAGAAGCTGGGTTAGGGAACATCTTCATTTCCTGGATACCACCATTTACATCAGCAACACCTACGAAAGATACAGTTACGAAAGTGTAACCTGGACTAGAAGTAGAAGTAGTTGAGTTAAGGATTGTACCATAAGTAGGATTAGATGGGTTGTTATCAATCAGGTATACAATATAACGTAACCTTGATGCATTCCATGTAGTAGGAATAGTAACAGGTGTAAAGTCATATGTATACTCAACGCCAAAGTGCATGAAAGAAGGAAGACTTCCTGAAACGCCATTCTGTGATGCAGTAAGGTCATTAGGAACAGTGTAACGTGCTACAAATGGGAATTCAACACCTGGGATATCTGTAGGAAGATTGTTGAAATCATAACCTAAAGTTTTCATTGGAGAAGCATGACCAGCACCACCTACAGCATAGTAGTTGTGTTGTAACCATGTACCAGTAGAACCACCACCTGAAGTAACCTTATCTTCTTCAACTATTAACTCTAGACGATAGTCGCCAGTTAAAGTGATAGCTGGTTCAAGTTTAATATGCGCAGTAACATCAGTTCCAGATGTTGTTGTTGTAAGCCCTAAATTAGCAAATCCAAATAAATTTTTATCATTTGCAAAATCACCAAATGCACCACTTGGGTCATCTGTGTAACGACGGTCAATAACCATTGAAGGGAAACCGCCAACCATACCAGCTATAACTGTGTTATAAGCCATAGTTGAAGAGTTTAATGATTGCATTGGGTCACTGTTATGTACTGATACAATTGCTAAATCATTAGAGTCAGCCCTCCACAAAGAGTCCATATAAACAATACCGCGAACGCACCATCCGCACCAGGTACCTGTTGCTTCTTCAAATACTACACGTTTTTTTGGCATAAATGGAACACCAACCAAAGTAGTATTTAATGTATCATTACTATGGTTATTATCACCGGTAGCTGTTATCCAAACCTTAATTGGGAACTGGCCTGGAGAAGGGACAGTAACGCCTGTTGGTATACTGAAAGAACCAGTTGAAGTATGCGTAACACTACCAAATGGAGAAGCCACCGGAGCGCCTGAACCTACCTTATAAGTAACGGTATATGATGCCAAATCTGTTAGAGAATAATTGGTAACATTACCAGTAATTGTGGCAGTACCACCTGATACATAATAAGATGCAGATGAACCCGCCAAAGGAGCAACATCATTTAGGCCAAGATCAGTAGATGCTGCACCATAAACCATAATATTGTCAACAGCCACGCCAATAATCTGGCCACCATTATCCTTGTATGTGAATTTTAGTTTGCAGTTCGCTGATGTACTTGATAGTGCAATGAACTTTGTAATCCAATTATTATCAAAAGTAGTTGTTGGGTAACCATTGTACTTAATACTATCAATTGTAGACCAGGTAGAACCACCATCAGTTGAGAAATCAACCCAACCGCGCTCATGCGTACCAGTACTAGATAAATAAGCCTCGAAATAATAACAATTGTAAGACAAGTAAGGTGAAGTAACACCTGCCAAACTAAAGGAAGGACTTGTCATTGTAGTTGGGTTATTAAATTTACCTGATGCCAATGCTCCTTCATCTACTACTGCATAAGAACCATGTGCAGGAATAGTTCCTAATTGGGTGCTAGTGGCTGTGGTGGTAATCGCCCATCCGCCGCCGCCGCCGGTAGTAGCTACTGTCCATGGGGCAAAAGTACCAGAACTAAAATTTTGTGAGAGAATCACCTGGGCTGAGCTACCGTAAGCCAGTCCAAAGCAGGCAATAGCCAAGCTAAGTAAACGTTTTTTCATTGTTTTTGCTTTTTATGAATTGGTTATAACTATTTTGAATTTACGAAATTACTGAAAAATCTTATCCAACAAATGTTTTTTTTGATTTATTTTTCCTAGGCGTTAGTGTTATGTCAAGTTTGGGTTAATTTATTTTCGAAAATCATGGTGAAATTACAACTGAAATTGAAAAATCAACCCAGAATTATCAATAGTGAAAATTGGTGTAAAAGTCAATCTATATAATTGAATGATATCCTATAAAATACATTAAATATGCAACTCAATTCTAATAAAATCTTTACTAAGTATCTTGGGAATAAAAACGCTAATAAGGTTTGCCAAAAACACGAAAGGATGTTTACCTCAAAATAATTTCCAACTATTTCGATAGAAAAAATTATTTTACCGTAAAATTATTTTAATGACGATGCCCCTGCCTAAAAATTTCCTGCTTTACAGTCTATTCTTTTGTTGTTCATTTGCTACTCATGCTCAAAAATATTCCCCTGCCCTTTTCAATTGCTTGAAGTGGAGAAATATAGGTCCTTTCAGAGGTGGCAGAACCATTGGGGCTAGCGGAGACCTGCTACACCAAAATATTTTTTACATAGGCGTAAATAATGGCGGGGTTTGGAAAACTACTGACTATGGACGTACCTGGGTACCCATATTCGATGACCAGCCTACAGGATCAATAGGCGATGTTGCAGTAGCACCATCAAATCCAAACACCATCTATGTAGCAAGTGGTGAGGGAGTGCAAAGGCCAGACCTATCTGTGGGTAATGGCATGTATAAATCAACTGATGCCGGTAAAACATGGAAACATCTGGGGCTTGAAGATGGCCTGCAAATTGGTGGTATTGCCATAGACCCAAAAGATGAAAATAAGGTATTCGCAGCAGTCCTGGGCCACCCTTACGGGCCCAACAAGGAAAGGGGTGTTTATTGTACACACAATGGTGGTAAAAGCTGGGACAAAGTGCTTTATACAGATGAAAATACAGGGGCCATACAAGTGACCATCGACCCGGCAGACAATAATATTGTCTATGCCGATATGTTTGCCTCACGGCTTGCACCCTGGGAAAACGGCCAATGGTCCGGACCGGGAAGTGGATTGTTTAAATCAATTGATGGAGGTAAAACATGGAAACAATTAAAAGGCGGACTACCAGGCAGGGAAGATGGCTTGTCAAGAATAGGTTTTTGCATTGCCCCATCTATGCACAACAGGCTGTTTGCAGTAGTAAGTGCCAATGAAAAAACAGGGGGTCTATACCGCAGTAATGATGGTGGTGAAACCTGGCAAAAAATGAGTGATGACCCCCGCCTCTGGGATAGGGGTGACGATTTTGCTGAGGTAAAGGTGGATCCCAAAAATCCGGATGTTGTTTATGATGCCAATGTGGTAGTATGGAAATCGACCGATGGTGGCAAAACATGGATAGGATGGAAAGGCGCACCAGGGGGTGATGATTACCATAGGTTGTGGATAAATCCATCCAATACCGATGTAATCTTGTTGGCCAGCGACCAGGGGGCAGGTATTACCGTAAATGGCGGCACTACCTGGAGTTCATGGTACAACCAGCCTACTGCCCAGCTATACCATGTAAGTGCCGACAATGATTTTCCCTACAATGTGTACAGTGGCCAGCAGGAAAGTGGTTCGGTAGGTATTTCTTCCCGTGGCAATGATGGTGCCATCACCTTCCGCGACTGGCACCCGGTAGGCGCCCAGGAATATGGCTATGTAGTTGCCGACCCCCTCGACCCAAATATCGTTTACGGGGGCAAACTATCAAGGTATGATAAGCGCACCGGACAAACCCAGGATATATCTCCCCGTAGTGATGGCAGTGTGAGGTACCGTTTTATACGTACTGCCCCGGTTTTATTCTCACCCATTGATAATAAAACCCTCTATTATGCCGGTAATGTGCTGTTCCGCACCCGCAATGGCGGCAATTCGTGGGATGTGATAAGCCCCGACCTTACCCGCAAAACCTGGAAGGTGCCCGAATGTGTAGGTGTATATAAAGATGAGGCAGAAAAAACCATAGTACAAAGAGGGGTAATTTATACAGTTGCACTATCGCCCATAGATAGCAATATTATTTGGGCCGGTACAGATGATGGACTGATATGGATAACCAAAAACGGAGGCAAGGACTGGGAAAATATTACCCCACCTGCTATTAACGACTGGAGTAAAATATCGCTGATGGATGCAAGCCATACCGAAAAAAACACTGCCTATGTAGCTGTGAACCGCATCAGGCTCGACGACCTTCATCCACATATATACCGCACCCGCGATGGGGGCAAAACATGGAAGGAAATAGTAAATGGCCTTCCCAATGACCCTATAAATGTGGTAAAAGAAGACCCTATAAGGAAAGGCCTGCTCTTTGCGGGTAGTGAAAAGGCAGTGTATTTGTCGTTTGACGATGGGGAGCACTGGCAATCGTTGAGGATGAATATGCCTGCCACATCCATCCGCGACCTGGCGATAAAGGACGATGATATTGTAGTGGCCACCCATGGCCGCAGTTTCTGGATAATGGATGATATTACTGCATTACGCCAAATAAATGCAACCACATCCCAAAATCCTGCTACCCTTTACAAACCCGCCAATGCCTGCCGAGTGCGCTGGAACATGAATACCGATACTCCCCTACCACAGGACGAACCAACCGGTGAAAATCCACCTGATGGGGCTATTATTGATTACTATCTGGGCCAGAGCACAGGCAATGAGGTGGTATTGGAAATACAGGATGCCAACGGTCACCCGGTAAGGCACTACAGCTCAAAAGACACCCTGATAAAAATAACAGAAGTCAATATCCCACTCTATTGGGTAAGGCCCCAACAAATACTATCGTCTGCCGCCGGAGCACATCGTTTTATCTGGGATATGCACTACCAACCCCTCAATCAGCCACCGGCATTTGCCATGAGTGCCATATATGAGAACTCCGCCCCGGCCCCAACAGGCCGTGGGTGATGCCCGGTAACTATACTGTGAAACTTATAGTGGATGGTAAGGCATATGCCCAACCCATAACAATAAAAATGGACCCAAGGGTAAAAACCACAAAGCAAGACTTGCAGCAACAGTTCGACCTGTCTTACCAATGCTACAATGATGAAATAAGCATCCACAAAACCCTGAAACAGTTTTACAAACTAAACACCCACCTTACGAAATTTCAAAACATAAAGAACAAGGATATAGCAGCGCAGATTACCGACCTTATTAACTCGCTCGACAAACTGGCCAATCCCAAAAGTGAAAACTACATAGGTGCCCTATCAGGTACATTGGCAGGCTGTGCAGGCAATATACAAGGGGCAGACGTTGCCCCTACCACCCAGCAAATAAAGTCGGTCAATGATGTTCATGAAAAATTCATCAAATCCCAATTACTATGGGAAACCCTAAAATCGAAATTGGAAATATTGAATCATAGTTTGAAAAAAGAAGGTATAGATGTCATCAGACTGTAGCTCAATACCGCACACTGTCACGGGTGTTCCTGTTAGAACACCCGTGACTACTAAATTAGCCTGTCTTTGACTGGAATTCGGTGAACAAAAGCCCAACAACTACCGTTGTTCCGCGATGTTCCGGCAGGGACATCCAGAACTAAAAATAAAACTCCTTTTCCAAAGGCATTCACCATCCCCAAAGCCCCAAAAAAACAATTCTGCAAATTCTTTAATTC
>CAIWHI010000414.1 GCA_903912435.1 uncultured Bacteroidota bacterium
CTATATAATATCCTATTTCAACTCGCAATACCAGTAGCCCCGGCCTTCAGGCCGGGGAATAAAAACTAAAACATATAGGCTTTAGCCGAAATTTGGTACGCATGGAATCCCCCTAAAACTAATTTTGGCTAAAGCCACATTAAACTTAATTATATTCCCCAACCTAAAGGTCGGGGCTACTAAAAAAATAACGTTGGGGTATAATGGGGCATTTTGGGGCAATAATGTGGTGTTGGGGAAATCACACAAATGATTAATAATCAACAACATGCACCAATTCAATAACCCAAAATGCCCCAAAATATATTTTCCCAAAAATGGGGCATTTCAGAGAAATCAGAATAATCAACTACAATGAGTGGTTCAGACAAAAATACATAATGATGGTTACAGCATAACATAGCCAATATCGCTAATGCCCCAGAGGGGCTACCTGTTTGTAGCAATAAAATATTCAGAATAAGAACACTGCCCCAGCGGGGCTACCGGACCCCACCATAAATATGAATTAGGCAATTACAAACAAAAAACTACTACTTTATTGACTAAATAAAATCCTATTTTCAACCACGCCTTACCAGTGGCCCCGACCTTTAGGTCGGGGTATAAAAAATAAAATATATAGGCTTTAGCCGAAATTGGGCGCGCATAAAATCTCCCGAAACTAATTTTTGCCTAAAGCCACATTAAACTTAATCATATTCCCCGACCTAAAGGTCGGGGCTACTAGAAAAGACAATGTTGGGGCAGAATGGGGCATTTTGGGGCAATAATGTGGTGTTAAGAAAATCGCACAAATAATTAATAATCAACAACATACACCAATTTCACTACCTAAAATGCCCCAAAAAATATTTTCCAAAAAATGGGGCATTTCAAGAGAAATCAGGATAATCAGCTTCAATCTTTGGTTCAGATAAAAGACCTAGTTCAAAACAAAAACCTACCCCTTCACCACTGCCGGCCTTGCCAGCAAAAAAGTCTCGCCACCCAACATCAACAAGGCGAGGAATACACATAACTTCCATAGCGGAAAGCTCTCAGCATCTTTATTGGTAATGCTTCCGGTATCGGTAATAGCCAGCCATTTAATATTATCGGCTTTCCATTCCTTTTTCAGTGCGCTTATATCCCTAAACTTTAGAATAGACTCATTCTTGTCCTGATTAAGGGCTATAGTAGTTGTATCCAGCCCATTGGTGGCTGATAGATTATAAAAACCCGGTTGTTGCACACTTTGGTCTATAAACACATCCAGCCCCGCACCATTAGGCCTTTGCGGTGGAATGATGTCCAGATTCTTGGAGAACAGGTGGATAGTACTCCGTTCAGACAGATTAGCCGAACTTAAATATACCGGTTGCTGTGCACCTGAGGTTAAGGCAAATACGCTACTGCTGCCACTCTCCACAGCCATCTCGTATAAGAATGGCGTAAAGAAATAGCTGCCTGGGAAATTACCCGATTGCAGGTCGGCACTGGTAGCGCAGATATAGAATTGGCCTTTAGATGGTGAATACCTTGCCAGCAAAGGGTCACCATTCCTGAAGCTGAGGACCGACTGCCTATTGGCACTCAGACCAGCACTAATTACATAATGCCAGTTAGCCACAGGCAGCTGCACATTGTCGGGTATTTTTTCAAACATGTCCCTTACCAGGTTACTACCTTGCTGCAATGAACTTGCTGTCTGCACTGCCGAGTCAACTGAAGCAATAGAAATGTCGCCAACAAGTTTCAACCCGTCATTCAGCATCTGGTAGTTTGCCGTCTTTCCGGGAAACAAGCACACGGTTTGTCCGTTTTGCAAAGCTTGGTTCAATGTTTTGCCCAGAGCCTCGTCAATACGTGTTAAGCCGTTGAGGATGATAAGATTATATTCTTTCCAGTCCTTAGGGGCATTAGCTACTTCGGTCTGGTTGAGTCTGAACCCATTATAGGCCCTGAATGCTGCCAGTAAATACGGATTAGGCTGTGCCTCATTAATAACCAATAATGACAGATTTGGCGAGCTACGTGCTGTTATCCTAAAGGTGTCATCAAAGCGCATTACGGCATCATTTACCGTCAGCTCTATTTTCTGCCAGTTGGCATCATTCACCTGAAAGCTTAGGGTGTCAATACTTTCATTCTTATCAGAGAAATTAAGCGATGCCGCACTTTTCACCTGACCGTTTACCGATAGGTTCAGCACAGGGTTATCCTTGCTTTGTTTCCCCTCGGTACGTGTATGCACTACCAGGTAATTGTTCTTGCCTGTTTGCAGCACAGGGGTAGTAAGCCACGCAGTATCTATATACAAATCAGCAGCCTCCTCCGATTGAACCGGAAGACTATAAAAATCTATATTTTTCAACAAGTTATTATCAGGCAGCCCTGGAAATGCACTTTGCTGAAAATCGCTGTAATAGTAGAGGTCGGCCTTGCCATTGCCTTCATTTTGCAATATGCTTTGTGCCATTGATAGCACTTGGTTCACCTTTTTAGTAGCGGGGCTTACATCTACACTATTTAGTTCACTAATAATCTTAGCGGCAGGCTCGGTATGGTAATTGGTAGGTCTATCGTTGGTAATCAGTATATATTTAGTGCCGGGGGGGGCCTTTTGTAGTTGTCTGCGGGCTGCATCTTTTGCTATATCCAGCATGTTGCGGGCTCCTTTTTTTGCCGACATACTGTAGCTGTTATCCAGATAAATGATTTGTAATTTATTGCCCTCAGTTTTCTGCGCATTCTTTACAAAAAATGGCTGCGCAAAAGCCAATATCAAACTTATAAGGAACAATAACCTTGCTGCCAGCAACCACTTATACCTTACCTGCGATTGCTTGCGGCTGTTGAGCTGTATATTCTTCAGGAATCGGGTATGCGGAAACAGCACAGTCTTGTACTTGCGTAGGTTGAACAGGTGAATCAGCACCGGTA
>CAIWHI010000415.1 GCA_903912435.1 uncultured Bacteroidota bacterium
ACAATGCTCGCAAACCAGGCTTTTCACCATCAATACAGTGGAGCAACTTGGGCAGATATGTGGGAGATTCTTTTGCATATTGTGATACAAAGCTAAAGAAAATTTCAATAAAATTCAACAACAACTAAATAAAATTAATTTTTTACATCACTTTTAGGCAATTTTAACATATTTTAACACTAAATCGATCAATTTCATTAACAATCTTCATTTAGATTTAAACATCATTATAGGCAAAATGAATGGCTCATGTTTAATTTGAATACAGGAATTCCACACAGGATGTTGGAGTATGTATTTGGATGAACACAAAAGGATACAAAATGGTAATAATAAATTACACATAGCTATTATACTGACTAATAAAGTTAGACCCTATATCACACCTGCTGGTGTGATATAGGGTCTAACAGTAAAGATGATATAAGAAAGTAAACCTATTTATATAAAACTCCTAAAAGGCATTCCAACCCTGAGCAGTAAGCTTATGTTTATTACCACTTTTGGTTATCATATTGCAGCCATCGTATTTACCCACTATATGACCTATTACTGTTATCGCCGGATTTTTCAGAATAGTTTCATAGTCCGACTGCCTGATGCTAAAAAGCAATTCATAATCCTCTCCCCCACTTAATGCGCAAGCTGCGGCACCTACATTAAATTCAATGGCCATTTTACGGGCATCTTCATGTATGGGTATTTTCTCCTCATAAAGCACACAGCCCACATCGCTCTTAGTGCAGATATGTAGTAACTCACTACTCAATCCATCACTCACATCTATCATAGAGGTGGGCACTACCCCATTTTCCTGAAGCCATTCCACAATATCAGCACGTGGTTCTGGTTTCAGAATACGACCCACCAAATAGGCCTGGCTCTCAAGGTCAGGTTGTATTTTAGGGTTTTCAAGAAAAATTTTCTTTTCCCTTTCTAATAATTGTAACCCAAGATAAGCTCCACCCAAATCACCACTCACACAAAGCAGGTCGAGTACACCTGCCCCACTACGGGTCACATATTTATCGGGTGCTACCTCACCAATGGCTGTAACACTTATTACAAAGCCCATTTTAGATGAGGTAGTATCTCCACCTATAAGGTCGATATTAAATTTTTCACATGCAGCATATACTCCATCATAAAATTCCTCCAGTGCCTCAACCGAAAATTTATTGCTGATACCTATGGATAAGGTAATATGGGTAGGAGTGGCATTCATGGCATAAATATCGCTCAGGTTTACCGCCACCGCCTTGTATCCCAAATGCTTAAGCGGCGTATACATCAGGTCGAAATGCACACCTTCCACCAATAAATCGGTAGATATTACACACTGCCGGCCAAACTGATCTATTACGGCTGCATCATCGCCTACACTTAATATAGTGCCTGCATTTACTGTTTCATTATTTTTGGTCAAATGGTCAATAAGGCCAAATTCACCCAGGGAAGAAATTTCTGTTCTCATTTATAGTACAAAGGTAATAGTAATTAGGTCAACCTAAAAAACTTACCTGGCAAGGCTTTTACAAGACCCTGCATCTCCAGCATTAATAAGGTGGACGCTAATGCCGAACTGGTGAGACCTGTTTGATGGAAAAGCTCATCAGAATGGATACTATCCCTTGTTTGAAGGAAGTCGATAATCTTTTGCTCATCCTCAGTAAGATTTAGGAATAACTGACGCTGCACAGCCTTGGGTTTGGCTTCCTTATTCCAGTTCATCATTTCTATAAGGTCAGCTGCCTTTGTTACCATTCCGGCAACATTCCTACGAATGAGTTCATTACATCCTGCACTACGGGCATCGCTCACCCTTCCCGGATAGGCCACTACATCACGGTTATACCCGCTTGCCATTTGGGCCGTAATCAGTGCGCCACCAGTAGCATGACTTTCTACCACCACAGTTACATCACTCATTCCCGCTACAATTCTATTACGCATCGGGAAATTATTCCTATCCGGCAAGGTCAAAGATGGATATTCCGCAAGAATCCCACCATTCTCCAGCATTTGATCAGCTAGTAATTTATGGGAATAAGGATAAACCCTGTCCAACCCATGCCCCATAACACCCACCGTAGGTACACCAGCTTGTAAGCATTTTTTATGAGCAATCGCATCAATTCCCAATGCAAGACCACTCACCACCAATACATCCTCCATACC
>CAIWHI010000416.1 GCA_903912435.1 uncultured Bacteroidota bacterium
GCAGCAAGTACCCAAAAAACAATACTTGTCAATGGCAGTGGGCCGGGGTGAGGCCTCCCAATGGCAATTAGCTTATTACCCCAAAAAAACAAAGTGCCGACAAAATGCCGGACCTCTTTTTAATATTAAAACTTCAATTCTGCTCAATTTTACATCCCCCTAGCCCCCTTCCCTACAGCACTATTCCCATGCGCAAAGGGGGAATAGCCGCCTCAATATTATTAGGCCTATTCTCTTTATTAAGCTTTTGTAGGTGTTTTATTTTTGGGTACTAAACAACCAACTATTTCTTCTTAAATTTCCTGTTCTTATTGAAATTGTTGCCATAACCACCGCCGGGGTTGTTTTCCCTGAAGTTGTTATTATTATTACTGTTGCTGTTATTATTGTTATTGCGCTGTCCGCCACCTTGTCCGGGTTGTGCGCTTTGTGCGTTGCCTTTGAAATTGCGGTTATTATTGTTATTATTATTGTTCCGCTGCTTAAAGTTGTTGGTGCGGGTATTGTCATAATGAACCCTGTAGCCGCCGGTTTCATATTGTAGCTTGCCACCGGTTATTTCGTTCATTTCATTCTTAATCATGTCGTCATGCACAGGTTCCTTATGCCAGTTGGCATAGGCCAGCTTCATGTAGTAACCCACAGCCTGTGTAAGTCCCTGCCTCTTTTCATCATTACTTTCCACCAATGCTTTTGATAATACTGCCTGTATATTTTTACCCAGGTGGCGATGAGGAAAATTGTCTTGCGGGTAAGGCAATACCTCAGGTTTTGCAAATACCGACTCGGGGGTAGGGCATGGGTATGGAGAGTCAACATCCAGATTGAAATTGGTCATCTGGTACAGGTGGTCCCACAGCTTGTGCTTATAATCCTCAATAGTTTTTAGGTGGGGATTAAGGGTGCCCATCAGTTCTATAATTACCTCCGCCTGACGCAACCTTTTTTCACGGTCATCAACAGTAATTAGGTATTCCACCATTTTTTGCACGTTACGCCCATATTCAGGCATCAGCAATTTGCTGCGTGTCGTATTGTATTCCATCAAAATATTAAAAATTCAAAAGCCAAAGAAAAGATTCAAAAGAAATAGCGACTGTAATGCCACATAGAGTGTGATGCGCTGTAGCAAATGTAAGAGTAAATTATTAAAATGCAATAACGCAATGAAAATTATACAAATTTGAAACTCTGTATCACATTATACTATTCCCATATCATAACATTGTCATTAATCCAAGTTACCTTCGTGAACAAAATTAATATCTGTGGATAATAGTTTTACATACGTCTCCTACCCCGAAACCGGGTTCTTTTCTCATTTAGTAAATGATTACCTCACCAATAATCCCAACATACAACCTTTTTATGCCTATACCCCAGATGTAGGGGGATTGGCAAAGGCTATAAGTGAAAGGAAAAACTATCCCGTAAACAGGCAGGTGCTGGTAGATACCCTATACCGTCAATACCGAAATCTGGATATAAGTAGCTTTACTGCTGCCAATATTGATTTATTGGGTCTTGATAATACATATACTATCTGCACGGCCCACCAGCCCAATCTGCTTACCGGCTATCTCTATTTTATTTATAAAATACTACATGCCATAAAGCTAGCCGAGCAACTCAACGAGGCTTATGCCGATAAGAATTTTGTGCCTGTCTACTATATGGGCAGCGAGGACAATGATATTGAAGAGCTGGGCACATTCCGTTTCAGGGGCGATAAATATGTTTGGGATGGTGATGGCCAGCATGGTGCTGTGGGTCGTATGGATACTAAAGGTCTTAAAAAGATATTCAATGAGTTGTTCAAGGTTTTTGGCCCTCCGGGTAAAAATTGCGACGACCTCCAAAACATAATTACCACCTCTTACCTGAAACATATAACCATAGGTGAGGCTACCCAATACCTGGTCAATGCCTTATTTGGTAAGTATGGCCTAATTGTTATTAACCCAGATGATGCACAGTTAAAGGCATTATTTGTACCTGTGATGCAGGACGAATTACTGCACCAAAATGCACAGCCCATCATAGCATCGCAAATTGAGCAGCTAGGCCAGCATTATAAAATCCAGGCACATCCTCGCCTCATCAACCTTTTCTACCTTGCTGACCAGTTAAGGGAGCGTATAGAGCAGAGAGACAATGGATGGGTGGTATTGAACAGCGATAAAAAGTGGAACCAGGGCGAATTATTACAAGAACTAAATACCCACC
>CAIWHI010000417.1 GCA_903912435.1 uncultured Bacteroidota bacterium
GCATAAACACGCTTCATAAAGTAGGCCCAAATGGGCAATGCTACAGATGCACCCTGCCCTAGTGATTCACGATGGAAGCGGAATTCACGGTCGTCGCAGCCTACCCAGGAACCAGCAAGTAATTGGGGACAATAACCTATAAACCATCCGTCAGCCTGATTGCTTGTGGTACCTGTTTTACCAGCCACATCGGCAGTGATACCGTATTTGAACCTCAATCTTGCACCAGTACCATGGTCTACCACATCACGCATCATGGTTATCATCTTATAGGCGGTAGTTGAGTTAACTACCTCTTTCTGAACGGGCGCATAGTTCTTAATTAGCATACCATTTTTGTCCTCAATCTTGCTTAGGAAAAACGGCTGTGAATTCATACCTCCCGCCGGAAACATACTATAAGCCCCCATCATCTCATACAATGAAATATCAGACACACCTAATGCTACTGATGGGAAGGGTTCCAGATTGCCAGTAATGCCACATTTTTTACCAAAAGCAACAAAGGAGTCAATACCCACCTGCTTTAATACATAGAGGGCTGCATTATTGATTGATTGGGCCAAAGCGTATTTCATAGGCACCTGTTCGGCCCAGGGCTTTTCAAAATCGGCATCATATGGCTTATCCATGGTAGGGAATTCCTGTGCCATGGTTGATACATTGCCACATGGAGAAAAGCCGGCATTGATGGCATAGGTGTACAACAAAGGCTTAATAGTAGAACCTACCTGACGTTTAGTATTCTGGTTTACATGGTCGTACTGGAAGAAATTATGGTCTATACCACCTACCCATGCCTTCACCTCACCTGTGAATGGGTCCATAGCCATAAAGCCTGATTGCAGGAAGGTTTTGGTGTATTTTATAGAATCCACCGGACTCATAATTGTATCCTTATAGCGGGCCTTGTTCCAGGCAAAAACCTTCATTTTCACAGGTCTCTTCATTTCGGCCTGTGCTTTTTCATCGGTCATGTTTTGCTTTAATAGAGCATTATACCGCTCAGTAGCCTTTATGCTATTGGCCAAAATTTTCTGTATGGCAGGGTTCTTTTCCCATATAGTCCCATCCTTATATCCCGGCTGGTTCATGAAGGTTTTTTGCAAGTCGGTAAGGTGGTCCTGCATAGCCTCTTCGGCATAGCGCTGCATACGGGTATCTATAGTGGTATAGATTTTTAAGCCATCTTTATAGATATTCACGGGTGTACCATCAGCTTTTTTCAAATCCTTGCAGGCTGCTTTTACTTGCTGCTCTACAATCATCCTGAAATAGGGAGCCAAGCCCTCATTATGGTCGGTTTTATGATAATCCAGTGGTGTGTTTTTGGCTTTCAAAGAATCAAGCTGGGCCTGATTGATAAAATTGTATTTATACATCTGGTCAAGCACTATATTCCTGCGGCCCTTAGATCTTTCGGGGTGTGTACGGGGATTATACACACTATTCAACTTAAGCATACCCACAAGCACGGCAGCCTCATCTACACTCACCTTGTCTGGTGCCTTATTATAAAAAGTAAGTGATGCATTGCGGATACCATAAATATTATCGCCATAAGGAACAGTATTCAGGTAGAGTGTTATAATTTCATTCTTGGTAAGGTTACGCTCCAGTTTCACTGCAAGCACCCACTCCTTTAATTTCATAATTGGCAACAAATACCAATGCTCCTTATTACGAGGAAAAAGATTTTTGGCTAAC
>CAIWHI010000418.1 GCA_903912435.1 uncultured Bacteroidota bacterium
CCTGGGAGACTCTGTAACACATTTCAGAAACCCCCATTTCAAAACTTCCTGAGGGCTCCCTGGTATCCAACACTATCCAACATCAATCAAAAGACCTATGTCGATATTACCAAGAAACCTGGAACAAAAAAACCACCAACAGATACTAATAGGTATTAATTATAAAGCAGCTTTTCGTCGAGTAAAACCTGCATTTCATGTAAAAATTCTGAACATGTAGGGCTTTATATTTACCTTTAACTTAAATACAAAGAAACCTTTTAATCTCCTAATGACCTTCAATTTAATTGATAATCGAGGCAGTAAGACTGCCTCGATTTCAACTGATAACATTCTAATAGTAACAGATAATTTGGGTATGACGATGTTTGACAACTATATGCATAAAAGTGGCGCAAAAAAGCACAAATCGCAAGTTGATGTTTAAGTATTTCCTTTTTCTACCAGAAAATCAGATAAGAGAAAGGCCCAGAATAACAATGAAAAAAACAAATGGACTGGCCGGACTGTTATTACAAAAATGAATAGGTAGTTAATTATGAAAATGAAACTAGAACCTAAAGCGCGACGTAACTAACAATCACCAAAAAAAACCTATACACTAACCCTACTCGAAAGGGAATATGTCGTAGTTTCATATTTCAGGTATATCAGCAAGTTATTAATTCATATTGAACAAGAATAGCAACAGTTGTAACTGCAACTCATTATCTTTGATTAACCGCAATTTCAGCTTAAAATAAAAGACCCCAAAAGGTCAGTAACAATTTCCAGTATAGTTATGCGGCATACCGCGGTCTCATTCATATTGCTATTAATTGCCCTTTTGTATGGGGCATCGGCAAACTGCCAGGATTTCCCTATGCGGCATTTCACAGTCGAAAATGGCTTGCCTAGCAACAACGTGTATAGCATCTACAAAGACCATTTTGGTTATCTGTGGTTTGCTACCGACAAAGGCGTGGTGCGCTACAATGGCATCACTTTCGAGAAATTCACAACCGATGATGGCTTGCCCGACAATGACGTATTCTACTTCAAGGAAGATTTCCAGAGTCGGTTATGGCTATGCTGTTTCAACGGCGAAATGTGTTACTTCAAAGACGGAGGATTTCATACAGCCGCTAACACACCAATTCTTGGCTTAATTAACGAATCTCATGCATTTGCGGCTGGCATTGAAGTGGAGAAAGATAGCACAGTAACTTTTTTTTTCAGTGATTTTAAGTTCGTATTTAATATTCGCGGAGAGAAAGTCACCACTTTCAAATTGAATCAATCGATAAGTAATGGAACAGGCCCACTTATTATCAACAAAATATCAGACAACAGGTATAAGGTGTTATTGCAAGGGAAAGCGCAGATTGTGGACACCCTAGGAAATATAATTGAAACAATAGCCCATAAAAACTTAATCAATTATGCCCAATCCATTTCACAGTATCAGTATTATCTGCGTTCTCCATCTTGTGTTTATTCAAGTGACGAGATTCCCTTGTTTTCAGTGACCAACAAAATGTTGGTCAATTCATATATTTATCGGCTGTACAAATTCGACAGCAATTGGTTCTTTGGAACAAGCAATGGATTGTTTATAAACAATGAGCTGAGAATACTTAAAGGAAATAAGATTACAGAGGTGGCTCGAGATATTGAGGGTAATTACTGGGTTGCCAGCCTGAATAACGGTGTTTTCTGGATAGGAAAGAATTTTTTAAATACGCAGCAGTACAATGAGGCTTATAAAGGCGGAATAAAATACGCCAGTGCACAAGGTAAGTTGCTTTTTTTTA
>CAIWHI010000419.1 GCA_903912435.1 uncultured Bacteroidota bacterium
GGTGGAACCTGGAGTAGTTCGGCTCCTACTATTGCTTCTGTGGGTTCCACTGGGTCAGTTACAGGTATAGCAGGTAATCTAACTGCTAATATTACCTATGCACTTAGTTCTACTTGCAGGGCTATAAAAACTGTTAGCGTTTATCCATTGCAACCAGTTATTATTTCTGGTACCATCCCATTATGTGTAGGTACTACAACTACTGCAACAGATGGTCTGGCAGGTGGTGCTTGGTCTAGTAGCAATACTGGTATTGCTACTGTGGGTACTACAGGTGTTGTTACAGGTGTTGCATCTGGTACGGCACAAATATCTTATACTATGCCTACAGGATGTAATGCTTTAGCAACTGTAAGTGTTAATCCACTTTCACCAATTGTAGGGTCAAATGTAGTATGCTTACATTTAACAACTACATGGACTGATGCTACCCCTGGTGGCACATGGGCAAGTGGTTCACCTACCATTGCAACTGTAGGTTCTACAGGTATTGTTACAGGTATGGCTGCTAACCTTACTGCTACAATCTCCTACAATATGCCATCAGGATGTAGGGCACTAAAAACAGTTACGGTTGGTCCTCCTCCTACTGCTCCGGCTGCAATTTCTGGTCCGGCTACAGTTTCCATATCAGGTGCGCCAATTACACTAACTGATGCAACCGCTGGCGGAACATGGAGTTCTTCTAATGTGGCCCTTGCAACTGTGGGACTTGCAACAGGTGTAGTGACAGGTATTTCTGTAGGGGGTGTGTCTATTACTTATACTATTACTAATGCTTTCGGATGTACAAGTAATGCTACAAAGGCTGTAACTGTAGGTCCTGCTGCGGCACCTAACAATACAACTACCAATGCAACATTAAATATGTATGCAGGAACATCGGTTCCATTAACAGCGACTAAGCAGGGTGGTGTATGGAGTATAGCAGAGGGTGGTGATATAGCGACTGTAAACTGGGAAACTGGTGTAATATCTGCTCAGGCAGCTGGTAGGGCTAAGATTTATTATACTTTGGTAACCGGAAATGGTACATCACTTGAAATTACTGATGTGGTTGTAAATGCCGTTCCTGAAACTGTTGGTTCTACAATGTCTGCCATAGGTTATCTGTCATTGACACCAAACCCTAATAAGGGCGAGTTCACAATCAATGGTTTAATTACTTCAATTGGTAAGGGTAATGTCAATTTTGAAATTACAGACATGCTTGGTCAGGTTGTTTATACAGGTATTACTAATACTACTGACGGTAAGATTAATGAGCACATTATGCTGAGCAACTCTTTGGCTAATGGCAACTATATCTTAAATGTAAATACTGAATCAGGTAAACAAACTATCCACTTCGTATTGGATAAATAATACCTGAACTGAATAATTAGAAAGGCCCTGCATCTAAAAATGCAGGGCCTTTCTAATTTAATTAAGCCGATTTCTCTATTGAGGGGGATGGTTGGAATATTTTTTGAGATGTATTGTGTTAAATCGTGTATACAAACCACTTTTAACAATTTTTCCATTTCCTGCTCATTATATTTGCAGACTTAATTTTATTTATGATTAAACGCCTGCTTATAGTGGCATTGTTGTTACTGGTTAATATAACTGTACTGCTTGCACAAAAAAAAGATAAGAAAGCTGATATTGACCATAGCCGACTATCAACCGATAGCACTGAACAGATATCTACATTTAAAAATCCGGCTTCTATTTCTAAGCCATCAAGGGATTTTTTGATGTTGCAGTTTAACTACAATAACTGGATTCAGAAGCCCGACAGCATTAAAACCAAGGGTTTTGGATATGGCTTTAATGGCTATCTGTGCTACGATTTTCCTATTAAAAAATCTAAATTGAGTTTCGCAACCGGCCTCGGTGTGAATGTTTCTGTAGTTTACTTGAATCAACAGGTAATGAGGGTATCTGATACCGGTGTATATGGTTACCAGGCTCATTTTGTGCCAGATGCTATTGATTCACAGTTCAAGCGCTATAAAGTTACGACTACCTATTTAACAGCCCCCTTTGAGCTACGTTACTTCAGTAACATGCAAAACAGGAACAAAGGCTTTAAGGCTGCTATAGGAATGCAGATTGGTACCTTGTTAGGAGCTAGTACCAAGGCTGTAACTACTGTAGAAGGTGTAACCGTAAAATATAAAACTGATACCAAAAGGTATATGAGTGCCTGGAATTTTGCTGCTACCGCAAGGGTAGGCTATGGCAATATCACCCTTTTCGGTTCGTATAACCTGACTAATGTATTTAAAGATAATGCAGGCCCTACAATTACACCGGCAGCGGTAGGTATTTGTTTTACGGGTCTCTAATGTTATAATGCATTTCTAATTTATTCAGCCCCGACTCTGTTGGGGCTTTTTTATGCCGGGAACTATGCCAATTTTAAGTGCAATAATTCATTTCACATGGATAATGTATAAATTTGGAGGTGAGTAATTATGATATAATCGCCCCTTATTACGACCGCCTAAGCAGGATTATTTTTGGCAAAAAGTTAAAAGTAGCCCAGCTATTCCTTATTGAACAAATAAAACCTTGTAATAGCATTCTTATAGTTGGTGGTGGTGATGGCGGGGTTCTGGAGGCTATTGCAAGCCACTGCAATCAGGGTTTATTCATAACCTATGTCGACTCTTCGGAAAAGATGATTGCCCTGGCAAAGGCTATAGATGCCGGTAAAAATGAGGTGAACTTCATCACCTCTAAGGTTGAGGATGTACTATTACCCCAAAACTATGATTACGTATTTACTGCCTTTTTATTTGATAATTTTTCACAGGGTACATGTAACAGGATATTTTATAAGATTGCTGAAAATCTGCGATCAGGCGGTTTGTGGCTCTATGCTGATTTTGTTAATACCAATAATTGGGGTCATCAGTTGTTGCTAAAATCTATGTTTCTATTTTTTAGGTTGTTATGCGGTGTAGAATCAAATAAATTGCCTGGTATGGAGTCACTTTTTAATAAGGATGAATTCTCATGTAATGATACAAAATGCTGGATGGACGGTTTTATAAAGGCACAGGTATTTGAAAAGAAGGATATACTATGACGACAATAGAACTGGAAACGAAAATAAATGCCAGCCAGCAAACATGCTTCGACCTTGCAAGGAGTATAGATTTGCATGTTCAATCTACAGTAAGTACTGGTGAAAAGGTGGTGGCAGGTAAGACATCGGGATTGGTAGAGCTAGGCGATGAGATTACCTGGGAGGCAACACATTTTGGGGTGAGGCAAAGGTTATCTGTTAGGATAATTGAGATGAATTCCTACTCTTCATTTACCGACTGTATGGTAAAAGGTGCATTTAAAAGTATGAATCATAGGCATAGTTTTGAATTTAGGGATGGCAAAACTATTATGAAAGACCATTTTTGCTATGAAACCCCATTTGGAATAGTAGGTAGATTATTCGATTTCTTTATACTAAAAAAACATATGACTCGTTTTTTGAAAATAAGGAATAATATGATTAAGGAACGAGCAGAGCAAGATGGTAACTTGTTATTAGGTAGTTACCCTAATTTATTTCACAATTATTGGGGTTAGATTTGCAAAAAATAGCATTGTAATGATTAGTGATCAGTTGGACGACATAAACTTTATTGTTCAAAAAGAATTTGCACCATTATCAGAGAGCATGCTGAATACAGCCCCTGCCTCAGGTAAATGGAGTATTTCTGAGTGCCTGGATCATTTAGTTATTTCAAATGAAACCTATTTTGCGGCTTTCGACTCTGTATTGAGTGGAAAATATTTACCAAATTGGTGGGGAAGAATCAATCCATTTAGTGGTTTTATAGGTAAAAAGGGTTTACAGATAATTAGTTCTGATACAGCTAAATTAAAGTCACCAAAGATATTTGCCCCAGGAAAACCGGGTGAAGTACATAACATAGCAACCAAGTTTGCCAATCATCAGCAAAGGTTAAAGATATATTTTGACAGGCTTGAAAATAGGAAGCTTCTGAATGAAGTAATAAGTTCTCCCGTGGCAGCAGCTATTACATTTAAGATAGGTGATGTACTTGAAATATTGGCCGAACATGAAAGGCGCCATATAAAGCAGGCAATACATGCCAAGCAATTATTGAATAGGAAAAAGTAAATCGCCATTTCTTAAAAGGGTTTTTCGTGAAAAGTTGAGGGGTGTAAAAAAATATTTAGCGGATTACCCAACCATTATTAATCTTTTACCGTCTTATTATAAACATTGGGTTAAAGTTTGGATAAAAAACTGAAAATTATATTTGGTAGTATCAGGAATTTTAACTTTTTTGCAGTCAAATTAATCACAATAAAATTCTCTCTATAGCGCGAACTTCTACATTAAAACCAATTCTTAACGTATGGCGTGATTGTTACGTGACGTTTAAACAAGGTAGAAGTTATGCAGCTAATCCAACAATTTTCGGATGCCGAATTGATTCATGAATATATTCATGGACAAGAGTATGCCCTAGAGGTACTTATTAACCGTTACAAGGATAAAATATATACCTCGGTATATATGCTTGTTAAGGATAAGTATCTGGCTGAAGATATTTTTCAGGATGCGTTTCTGAAAATGATTAAAACCATTAAGGAAGGTCGCTATGCCGAACAAGGCAAGTTCCTGCCATGGGCTATAAGAGTAGCCCACAACCTTTGTATGGACCACTTCAGGCGCACAAGGAATAATATCCCTGTTACCCTGCCTGATGGCCAGGATATTGGCTGCCTCTTCACCACAGGTGAATTGCCTAGTGATGGCATTGAAAGGCGACAGGTACACGACAGTGTGCGCAAACTAGTGGAAAGCCTGCCCGAAGAGCAAATGGAGGTAATAGTGCTGCGCATATATGCCGACCTCAGCTTTAAGGAAATTAGCGAGCTTACCGGTGTAAGTATAAATACTGCCCTCGGTAGGATGAGGTATGCACTTATAAACCTTAGGAAATCAATTGACGAAAAGAAAATGGTATTGCGCTAAATATAGTTTCTGGGTTTAGAGAGCTATTATTGCGTTAATAAAATTACATAATGTTTCTTTAAATTCCTTAATGATAAGGTAATACGGCTTTTTTGTGGAGTAAATTACACCTATATTTGTTTTTTTAGAAATAATGTAGAACCTAATTACAACACAAGTAAACTAAATTATGGATTTATTGATTAAATTCCTTAGTTTTTTTTAGATTTGTATCCTTATGGCTCAGATACCCCGCTTTTTTTATAATAGCCCATTGGTTATTAATACCACCGTGAGATTAGATGCAGATACCGCCAAACACATTTGGCAGGTATTGAGGATGGATGCTGATGATAAAATTTTATTGACTGATGGTAATGGTACTACCGCTGAAGGTAGTATCCATATTGCTGAAAGGCATAAGTGTGATGTGACTATTGAAAAGGTTACACTGCACCCAAGGCCAGGCAGTGTTTTTCACCTCGCAGTGGCTTTTACCAAAAATAATAGCCGCAACGAATGGTTGCTCGAAAAAGCTACTGAATTGGGTGTAGGGTCAATAATACCTATTGATGCTTACCGCTCTGAAAAAACACATATACGTATCGACAGGTGGAATAAAATCCTCCAGTCGGCAATCCTTCAATCGCAGCAACATTATCTTCCTCAGTTACATGAGATTACACCATTGTATAAAGTCTTAGATATGTTTAAGGATGTGCCACAAAAGCTGGTGGCGCATTGCATCAATGATGAAATAAAAAGACCCTTAGCCGAATTGTTAAAACATGAGGAGGATGCCATTCTTTTGATAGGTCCTGAAGGAGATTTCTCTTTAGAAGAAGTAGTTTTGTGTAATCAGAAAGGCTATAAATCAGTGTCGCTGGGTGGTCAGAGGTTGCGTACCGAGACCGCTGCAATTATGGCCTCAGCCTACTTTAATTTGATTTCAGATGTTAAAATATAAGCACCTATTATTTTTCATTTTATTACCCTTTCTTGTTGCTACAGCTAGTGCCCAAAATATAAAGCTAGGTCTGCTGGTTTATAATGGCGGTGGTGATTGGTATGCAAATCCTACCTCCCTACACAACCTTGCCCAATACTGCAATGAACAGTTGCATACAAATTTCGACCTCACCGAAGCCCATGTAGAAGTGGGTAGCCCTGATATTTTTAATTATCCCTTCATACATATGACAGGCCATGGCCGCTGGGCACTTAGCGATGCCGAAGCCCAAAACCTAAGGAAATACCTGGAGGGTGGCGGCTTCCTGCATATAGATGATAATTATGGACTTGACCCCTACGTGAGGCCAGCATTAAAAAAAGTATTTCCAGAATCTGAATTAGTGGAGTTGCCGTTTGACTATGCCATTTATCATCAGAAATTCAATTTCCCTAATGGCCTGCCAAAAATTCATGAGCATGACAATAAGCCACCAAAGGGTTATGGCCTGATTTATAAGGGCAAACTGGTGTGTTTCTATAGTTACGAAACCGACTTAGGGGATGGCTGGGAAGACTTTGATGTGCACCGTGACCCACCCGAAAAGCATATTGCGGCCCTGCAAATGGGTGCAAACC
>CAIWHI010000420.1 GCA_903912435.1 uncultured Bacteroidota bacterium
CCCTTCCATGCAGTACTAAAAAACTCTGATGCACTATAAAAAAACACTGGAATGGACAGAGCCAAATTGAGATATCGGAATAGGTGGGCATATTGCTGCTCTATCCCTGTATTGTGTGATAGGTATTCGGGAAAACTCATCATCATGATATTGCCAAAGCAAAAACCGGCAACACCCAGCTTATATATTTTTTTCTTATTAAACTTCTTAGTTTTCTTTTTATCGGCTTCCTCGAGACTTATATAGGGTTCGTAACCTATGGTGGCCAATAATTCAGTGATTTGCCTGATGCTGATATTATTTTTAGAGAAGTGAATGGTAATTTCCTTGGTAGTGAAATTCAGACGGCTTTCTACAATGGCTTTATTCACCTTATTCAGGTTCTCGAGCAGCCACATACACGAGCTGCAATGAACGCCGGGGATGTAGAAGGTAACAATGGTATAGTCGCCATTTGTGAACTTATAGAGTTGCTTGGCAATATCATCATTATCCAGATAGGCAAACTTATCGTTGCGGGTAGGCTTGATTTGCGATAAACCGGGATGTGCCTGTAGCTTGTAGTAATCGCAAAGGCCATTTTCGTTGAGTATCTCATAGACAAGCTTGCATCCCTCACAACAAAAGAATTTATCATCAGTAACTATATTATTACTCACACAGGGCGTACCACAATGGTAGCACTCAGCTAATGCACTCTTTTTTTCCTTTACCTGTGGTTCTATATCCTCAGTTATGTACATAGATATTCTTTTGAGCCTTAATAATTTGGGGAATAAGCTTAGTTTCTTCTAATGTCAAAAGATCAGCCAGTGAATTTTCCAGCCTAGCCATCAGGTTCCTTAGTGATTTATATTCTACAGGATATTTAGTTTCGGAATATAAAGGCAGTGCCACCATTTGCAGGCGATACACAATCTCCTTGATGCGCAAATGAGAGTCTTTCATCTCAGCCATCACCAATTCATGACCCAAATCGCAACCTCCATTACATGCACGGCAATCGTGTCCGGCTGAACTTTTCACTGCAAGTGTCTTAAGGTAAGGGAGTAAATGTTCGGTCTTGTTTCCAATATATAATTGGATTTCAGCAATCAACTTATTACACAGATTTACATATTGAGATGTAGTTTTGTGAATTTCAAGCTGCTGGAGACTTGAAGCCTGTAGTTTGGCATTTTCGCAAAATCCCAATATTGTACTATAGTAGGATTTATCCAATCCTTCGGCCAATACTAATAGTCCATCATTTTCTGTGTATTTCATTTGGGCAATATTCTAACAGATACAAAAATATTGGAGGTGGGATGCTCAAATGCTGATTAAAAACGGCAAAAAAAATGATCTTGGTCAGTATTTTTAACCACGAGATTTAAAGCAATAAAATTTTATTAGATAATTAAATTATATACCTAATAGCTGGTATGATAAATAAACAAATTATAGACATTATAGACCTAATAACGCCTATATTAATTTTAATGCAACATGAAAATTAGCACTTAAACCTTAGGAATAGGATGAGTAATTGGAGAATAATTAGTTGATTATTAAATTATTCTATGGAGGTTATAATATTATTAGAAAGGCAGACTACTTCCAGATATTAAATTTCAACCGGAATTTTTTATGCATAAAAAGGGAGCGCCAATCGATAAATAAAAAGAGGAGTATGATAACAATACTAATGGCCGAACCCGTAATACTTTTCCATGACCAGAAACCTTCTGAAAAACTTATTGCATTACGGGCCACATAATCGCCCGATAAAACCATTACCATATCACTGATAAACTTACCAATAAAAAAGGCGGGTAAAATATTTCCAGCCTTAATTTTAGCCATACCTGCTGCTGTAAATAAGGGAGTGGAAGGCAGGGGAACCAGGGTGTAGAGGAATACGAAAAACTGAATCATCATACCTTTGCCACCCAACTTTTTACCTATAAACTCAATATCTGTAATGGTATTTTGGTTGATAATTTTGGCAGACAAATAGGGTATGTATTTACTTAAAAAATATCTTCCCAGGGTGGAACCCAAGACCCCTACCACGAGCACTGCCCATACATTGAGACTTAATTTCATTTGTAGGAAAACCATTAATGTCCATGCAGGTGGCCCAAAAAAGGGCAACATATCAACAATAAAGGAACCTATAAATACGAGAACCAAATGAAACATCCGAATGCAAGGTAGTTAAAAAGCAGGTGTTGGTCTCTGATTTTGCTGTTTAAATCAGGAGTCTGATATAAATAAGGTATATTTTGGTTGTTCTTTGCCCCACGACTCCTGGTTTTATTGCATCTTTCTAATAACCCACAATTAATGACCTCCGATTTTAACAGATATACTTCTTAAAAACATTTTTTGAATTGTTATAAAAGTTGCAACTTACAGTCTAAACGGTTAAACAAATAATAAGGACATGAAAAGATTACTCCTGGTTACTATAAGTATCTTGTTTTATATCAATTCAAATGCTCAAATCTCTAAGAATGGCAGCCCTGCTGCAAAAAAGCTAAATGATAGTGCCATTAAGATTTTCATGCGGTCAAACGACTCACCAGATAGCATGGTAAAAGAAATGCATTTACTGGAACTTGCACTGAAGATTGATAGTAATTACTTTGATGGGTGGATGGCTAAAATGAATCTGGAAGGGCACTTCAATAAATTTGACAATGCGCTTAAAACAGCTCAAAGAATGATGAAAATGTTCCCCGATGAACCTGAACCATTTTTAATGGCAGGTATATTACAATATACATTGGGTAAGAAAACCGAAGCAAGCGCCACATTTAATAAAACCCTTAAACTGTACAATACTCTTTTGAGTAAAATAAAATCTCCTGCCAAAGCGG
>CAIWHI010000421.1 GCA_903912435.1 uncultured Bacteroidota bacterium
ATTACCGATAAGATATCGTTTGAGGCGAGTGCGCGTAAGAGCTATTTGCAATTTTTGTTCCAGGCATTGCAAATACCTATACAGCCTGCCTATTGGGATTTTCAGTATAAGGTAAACTATAAAATCAATAAAAAGCTTACTCTATACACCCTGGCAATTGGGGCTATTGATAATTTCTCTTTCCTGACCCCAAAAAACCTGACCCCCGAAAATGTATACATCCTGCATTCTAACCCGCTCATCAACCAATGGAGCTATACCAATGGTTATGGCCTGAAAAAGCTCATTAATAAGGGCTATTGGAACCTCACCTTCAGCCGGAACATGATGAATAACCAACTGGACAAATATACCGACAACCAAAACCCCAGTGAGGCTACCCGCCTGCTGAAAACCCATAGCACAGAGGCAGAGACCAAACTACGCTTCCAGGTGAATAAATATGATGGCAAATGGAGCTATAGCTATGGGGCCATGGTGCAGTATGATAAATATACTAACGAATTCTTCACCCAGCTTACCAGCCCTATTTTAGATTCTTTGGGCAATACCATAGCACCAGCAGTTACTATTAGTAGCAATTCGAGCATGGGCTTTGTGAAATATGGGGCTTTTGGGCAGGTGGCAGTGAAGTTGGCCAATAACAAACTTAACCTGTCGCTGGGTATCCGCACAGATGGTAATACTTTCATGACCAATGGCAATGATATAAGCAAGCAAATATCA
This sequence comes from uncultured Bacteroidota bacterium, assembly GCA_903912435.1. GTDB lineage: Bacteria > Bacteroidota > Bacteroidia > Chitinophagales > Chitinophagaceae > Nemorincola. Next base: position 727 of record CAIWHI010000421.1, read on the forward strand.
CCCCGCCTGTCGGCCTCTTATATGCTTACGGAGCGACTGAGTTTCAATGCATCATTTGGCCGCTATTACAAAATACCTCCTTATACCCTGCTGGGTCTTACGGATAGTGCCGGTAAATATGTAAACAAGGGCATAGACTATACCGCTTGCGACCACTATGTAGCCGGATTTGAATACCAACCCGAAAAACAGGGCAGGCGCATAACCCTGGAAGGTTTTTATAAGGTTTACGACAAGTACCCGGTATCGCTTATGGATGGTATTTCATTGGCTAATAAGGGTGGTAATTTCAATGTATTGGGTAATGAGCCTGTGACCTCTGATGGTAAGGGCCGTAGCTATGGTATGGAACTACAGGTGCAGCAAAAGTTAACAGGTAATCTGTTTGTGGTGTTGTCTTATACCTTGTATAAGAGCGAGTTTACCAATGCAGATGGTAAGTATTTACCCGCTTCTTGGGACAATGGTAACCTTGTTTCTTTCATTGGCGGGTATAAGTTCAAGCGCAATATAGAGCTTGGGGTGAAATTCCGCTACCAGGGTGGTGCGCCTACTACACCGTTTGATATGACGGCTTCGCAGGCTAATTATAGCACACTGGGTACAGGTACCCTTGATTATACCAAATTCAATACCCTCAGGTTGGCATCATTCAACTCGATGGATATACGCGTGGATAAGAAATGGAATTATAAGAAGTGGAGCCTGGACCTGTATTTTGATATGACGAATGCTTATGCAGCGAGCCAACCAGCCGAAGCTACGTTTACCTTCAAGAGAACGGCTGATAATAAAAACTTTATAACTACTGATGGCAAACCACTGAGGGTAGATGGCAGCAATGGTGTGCCACTGATACTGGACAATAGTAGCAAGGTGGTTATCCCTACGATAGGGTTTATAGTTGAATTTTAATAGTTTTAATAATTGGAATAATAAATTTTAGCCATTACCTTTATTACCATAATAGGGTCGCTATGAAAAAGTTTATAGTATTTCTGATATTAAATTTCCTTGCGCTAGGCATTGGGTCTTATTTTATTGGGAATATACAAACGGATGCGTGGTACAATGGCCTGGCTAAGGCCCCATGGACCCCGCCGGGCTGGGTGTTCGGTGCAGCCTGGACAGTGGTAATGATTACGTTCAGTATTTTTTTATCAAAAGCTATAGACCCGCGCGAAGCAGTAAAGCCATTAGCCATTTATATTTTATACGGTATCCAGTTTTTGCTTAATGTGGGGTGGAATCTGGTGTTTTTCAAGCACCACATGATACTTATAGGTATGGCAGTAATTTTTTTCCTTACTGCATTGGTTATGTGGTTTACGTGGTGGGGCTTTTGGGCCAAGGGTAAGGTGGGGATATATATGTTGCCCTATTTGGTTTGGTTGCTGATCGCTACCTCGCTCAATGTTTATATTGTGTTTCATAATACAGCGGTGGGGTTGTAGGATACGTGGTATTTTTTTTTATTTCGCCGCTGCTTTGAGTTTACATGTAATAATTTATTTCATACTATTACCCCAACGTGGTTAAATATCCTAGCCCATGGCATCGCCATGGGTATATACGATGGAGAAAATTAACTTGAAACCACGATTTTGCTAACCTGCATGATTGATCAACCAAACCTCCCAGGGCGATGCCCTGGGCAAAGATATTTTGCCCGCCGCAGCGGGCGTTTCATTGTTGCTATATATTCACTTTATTGATGCACGTTTCGCCTATAGAAAATTTGCAAACCCTGAATGATTATTATTAAGCAAAGGAAACAGACCTTTGTAACGTCTAAAATAGTGTAAAGACAATATTATGTACAGATTTAGCAGATTATTAATTGCATTGGCGTGTTTATTGGCCACTACTTCAGGTGCGCAGACAATACCTAATGCGGGTTTCGAAACATGGTCTACTTTGGGGCCATTCTTATATCCTGATGGTTGGGAACCAGGACCGGGTTTGCACCGCAGCACTACCGCCCATAGCGGCACTTATGCCCTGCAATGCGTTGTAGATACATTCACTAATCCTGTTTCATCAACACTGGATACAGTGGTACCTAATGCTTATACCGGTGCGCCGGTTATGGGTCCACCACCTATGGGGAGTAGCTTTGGCGGGTATGCATTTACGTCGAGGCCCGATAGTCTTACGGGTTTCTATCAATTTCAGACTACAGCTAGTGACTCATTTAGAATACAGGTCACACTCAGCCATTGGGACTCCACTTCTCATAGTCGTGTATCTTTAGCACAGGGGGTATTTTCCTCCAACACAAATATTTCTTCCTATACCCGTTTCAGTTTTCCCTTACAATACACAGGTAGTGGCCTGCCTGATACATGTTTGATTCAGATATTACCAGCCAATCCTATGGCTCCCAGGCATAAGGGAACTAGCCTCTTGGTAGATGAACTTGCATTTGCCAAAGCACATACTGCTGTGGGCGATGTTGTGGATTATACATATCTATCTCTATATCCAAATCCGTTTACCAATGAAATTCACGTTACGTTACAATGCAATCAGACCCTGGAGTCAATTACCATTAGTGATTTAACGGGGCGTGAACTGGTGAGTGGAAAAATTAATGAGATTAATACACATTTGTTGCCACCGGCTACCTATTTGGTTACAGTGAAAACTACTGATGGAGTGATTAGGACGACAAAGATGGTGAAGGAATAGTATCTTTTTGGAATGACAAAATGCGTGCCAAAACCTGGGGTTAGGGCAAGCATTTTATAGATGTAAGCTTGTTTATATCCGTTCTTTATTCAGCCATTTTGGGGTTGGTGGGGCTTCATAATTGTTCATCATTTCAAGCAGGGTAGTGATGCTATCTGATATTAGGAGGGTACTATTTACATATTCATTCAGGAAACCTTCCTGCACCATATTGTCGCACAGGGCTTTTAGGGCATCGTAAAAGCCATTGATATTGAGTAATCCTATAGGCTTTTTGTGTAAGCCAAGCTGGCTCCAGGTAAGCATTTCGAAGAGTTCCTCCATGGTACCCCAGCCACCCGGAAGGGCTATTATACCATCGCTAAGCTCATGCATTTTTAGTTTGCGCTCGTGCATAGTATCCACGACTATCATTTCGGTGATACCGTCATGGGCTATCTCCTTGGTTTTGAGGAAGTAAGGGATTACTCCAATTACTTTTCCGTTTTGTTGCAGGCAACCATCGGCCACGGCACCCATAAGGCCCACTTTGGCACCACCATAAACCAAAGCGATATTATGTGCAGCCAAAGTTTCGCCCACCTGGAAAGCGGTTTCCCTATATACCTCGTTATAGCCCTCAGCGGAACCACAAAAAACAGTAATGCACGTCATCTGAAAATTGTTATTTCCTCAAATGTAAACCAATATGTGACCTACATTATTGTATTTAAATTAAATATTCTGAAGGGCCGGGTGGAAAGGACCATAAACTAAATAAGTCCCACCTAGGTAGGACTTATTTAGTTTTTATTTGTTTTAAGTAGTTAAATTATTTAAACGCTACAAACCAACTAAATGTCAATCGAAAGCTATTAAGGTCAAAACATCAGAAAAGGTGATTTAACCTTTGCTTTATACCTTAAAAGGAC
>CAIWHI010000422.1 GCA_903912435.1 uncultured Bacteroidota bacterium
ATACTGGCACCAAGGCGCAAGGATGACGCACCTGTTATCTTTTTGCTTGACCATTATTTCCTGAACGACGCGGCTTTGAAAGCGCGAATCCCTTTGCGTGGTAATGACCTTTTAATTGATGCTGATGTGAGCCATGAGCCAAAAACATCGCAGGTTGATGAGCTCTCCCAGCAAATAAAGGATAAATATGGCAAAGTATCGGGTGTTATTGGCATAGGCGGTGGCTCTACTATGGACCTCGCAAAGGCTGTAGCCATCATGATGAACAATCCGGGTAAGGCTCAGGATTACCAGGGCTGGGACCTGGTGAAAAATCCTGCTGTTTATAAGGCTGGTATACCAACCTTATCAGGTACAGGTGCTGAGGTTTCACGTACAACAGTGCTTACAGGCCCTACCCGCAAACTGGGTATGAACAGCGATTTCACCCCCTTCGACCAGATAGTGCTAGACCCTTCACTCACCAAAGATGCACCTGCCAACCAGCGTTTCTATACCGGTATGGACTGCTTTATACACTGTGTAGAGTCGCTCAAGGGTACTTTTATCAATGAGTTTAGCCGCTCTTATGGCGAGAAGGCCCAGGATTTGTGCGAAAAAGTATTTCTGCACGATAGCGAATGGACTGAGGAAAGTGATGAAAAACTAATGATGGCATCTTATGCCGGCGGTATGAGTATTGCATATTCGCAGGTAGGCGTGGCACATGCCATTAGCTATGGCCTGGGTTATTTGCTGGGTACCAAGCATGGTATTGGCAATTGTATCGTTTTCAACCACCTGCAGGATTATTACCCCGAAGGTGTAGCCACTTTCCATAAAATGGTGGAAAAGAACAATATTTTTATTCCGGAAGGTATAACCAAAGGGCTTACCGATGAGCAATTTGATACCATGATTAATGTATCTCTGGGTATGGTTCCTTTGTGGGAGAATGCACTGGGGCAAGACTGGAAATCCATTATGACTTATGACAAGCTTAGAAGGCTTTATGAGAAATTTTAGGGGAGCGTTAGTCTCTTATAAACCTTAGGATATCTTATTACCGCTTTGATTTTGGCTATTGCCAAATAATGATAATTCATATGCCGCGGCCTTAAGCCGCGGCTAATATAAAAGCTAATAAACTACAGTCGTAATGCAATTGGGAAATTTATAAAGTTTTACTTTATTAGAGATTAGACATTATAATACAATGCAGCTAATTGTAAATATTCCTGATAATAAAATCTCCTTTTTCATGCATTTAATTTAGGCTACGTAGTTGAAAATGTAGCTAATAAAGGCGTATTGACTGCCCAACAAAAGATATTAAGGACTCAGGCAAGACAAAAAATTACTGATAAATCAGAAGATTTTTTGCAATGGGAATAGGTACGCAAATCACTGGTGAACGAATTTAACAGGTAGTGGATACATTTTCTATGTCATTTTATATGATTTCGACGAATTTAGCATCTATTTATTATGGATATTCAATTCATAGCATTCGTTATCGGTTTAATAAGAAGCTATTTTTTTCCTAAAATTCATTTTATTGAGAATTTTTTGAGTATGGATGGGCAAGGTTTATTATTTTTAAGTTTTGTATAGTCAAATACCTATAGGATCCAAATATAATTTTACTTAAATGTTTTTCATATATTCAAATTGATAAAACCATCCTAAAAAATCTCCCCAATTCTACCCCAACTAATTTCAAAATAAAACTGTCTATCTTAAAAAACAAAAATTCTAAAAACTAAAAAACTTCAATTATGAAAACCCTAAAATTACTTTCACTTGCTACAGTACTATTTTTCTTCAATGCGCTTCATGCACAAACACCAAACTTCGACTGGGTACGCAAATCAAGTAATGTTAATATCACAGCTACAACCACCGATCCTGCCGGCAACCTTTTTACATCTGGTTTTTATGCAGGAACCGTAGATTTTGGGCCTGGTTCGGGAGTACCTGTTTTTGGTTGTAGTGGGCAGACAGATATGGTCATTGCAAAAAGAGCCCATAATGGACAATTATCATGGGTAAGGCATTTTGGTGGACTTTCTTATGAGCAGGCTAATGGCTTAGTAACTGATGCTTATGGCAATGTATATGTTACAGGGTTTTTTAATGATACTGTTGATTTTGGACCTGGCCCAGGTATAACAGAATTATATAGTATGAATGATAACACTTTTGTACTAAAACTCGATTCATTAGGCAATTTGGTTTGGGTTAAGCAGATTAGTAGCTTATTTGAAAATTATGCCAATTCCATAGCCATAAGTGACCATAATGAGCTGGTAATTACCGGTCTTTTTGGTGGTAATACTGATTTCAACCCCGGTAGTGGCATTGATACACTTAATTCTATTGCACGGGCCATGTATGTTTTAAAGCTGGACACTGCCGGGAATTTCATTTGGGTAAAACAGATTACCTCACAATTATTTGGAAGCAGTATCTCTTCTTGTATTGCAGACCATGCAGGCAATATTGTAGCAGTAGGTCGCCTCATAGGTACTATTGACCTGGACCCTGGTGCAGGCGTTTTTAATCTTGCGCCACTTTCAGGTACTACATCTTCAAACTTTATTCTGAAGTGGGATGCTAATGGTAATTTCAAGTGGGGGCATAAATTAGATAATGTAGACCTAAGTCTGTACAATGGCAGTTTACTATGCGATTCAGCCAATAATTATTACATGGGTGGCGGTGCTTTGGTAGGTACTATTAATCTCGACCTTACAGGTGGTGTACATAATATAACCACAACTGTAGATAACTATCGTTTTGTAATGAAAGTTGATTCTGATGCGCACTTCAATTGGGTGCAGCAAATGTCAGATGTTAAATCTATTGCACTAGATAAATCAGGTAATGTTTACGCATGCGGAACAAGCTTACGTAAATACCAAACCGATGGAACAGCCCAATGGATAATTGATAGTAGCCTGAGTAAGCATATTACCATATGCCGCAATTCTGATATTTATATCACCGGATATTTTTCAGGTACAGTTGATTTTAATCAGGGATCCGGAGTAGATACGCTATCTGGTACAAATGATGTTTTCTATCTTAAACTATCGCAACCTGTATTGGCAGTTCCCGGTATTTCAATTCGTAATGCTTCCCCATTTACAGTATATCCTAATCCAAATAATGGCTCATTCATTATTAATTGTAGTGAAGATGAAGATTATGTAATCACCAACCAATTGGGGCAGATCGTAAAGTCTATTACCACTCAGGTAGGTCAAACCGGTTTGATATTAGTTGAAGGCCTACCAATCGGCTACTATATCATTACCTCCAAAAATTGTCAATCTGTTAAGGTTTTAGTTAGTCAGTAAGTACTCAATAGGTATTCATCTACAATTCGATTATTTCAGCACCCTTGTTGGTTATACCGCAAGGGTGTTTTTTATTTTAAAATAGGTTCAAAATGCATATTGGCTCCCGATTATAAGTCATCCAATTTTGGTTGAGGTACCTCATATCAATATTTTACCGTCATTTAACTGATATTAAAATAGCTAAACAACGCTTTTCCAAGTACTTTACGTGCTATAAATTTGTACTGTATTTAAAAGTAAAACAATTAATAAATGTATGTAGTGAATTAAAAACAAAATTATAATATATGTAAACAAGTAAATGTACTATATGTATTTTATTATTTGTGAACTGCAAAATCTATAACAAACGAAAAGAGTTTTTCTTTTATTAATTAACCATAAAAAACAAAAAATGAGCACTACAGTTAAAATTAGAGTAGGCGCAGAGTGGATTCAGGACTTCCATAATGACCCTTGCGCACAAAACAACCTGTCTTACCGGCGCACACATGCCGATGATTTTTGCAACCAAATGGTTGCCCATGGCCACACGAAAGTATTCGAATATGGTGATGACAATTGCTGGGAAACTGATTTCAGACATCCTAGTTTCGGGAATGGCGGTGATTCGCTCAATTTTTCCGACAATGTGCATATGTGCTATTATTCCGACCATGGTGGTAACTGGAACAACACATTTCATATTGCTTTTTCAAAGAGCCACAACCAGTGTCTTGCTGACTCTCCGACCTGGAAATTAGGGTCAAAAATGTTGAAATGGCTTATCCTTGATTGTTGCGACATGGTATTAAATACCGATGGTGGACATATTATCGCAACGTGGTATCCTCCTGCCCATGGCATACATATGGTGTTTGGCTTTGTAAATGTTGGCCACGACAGTTGGTGGAACAGGAATGTTGGTAACGATTTCGGTAATGATGCCGGAAGTGGCGCAGTTTTATCTAATGCATGGTTGAATGCAGCCTATTCCTGGGTGCTAGGTGATCACCCAATAGCTTTGGCATATGGTGTGAACCAGGCTGATGCTGTAAACCGCAGGGACAACGAATGTATTAATTACAGGGATTTTGACATCGCATCAGTAGGTTATATGGCCTGGAAATATCGTAGCTAAACCAACAATTATTTTTAACAATTAAAAAAACAAAGAAATGGGAAATATTAAATTTTTGAATACAAAGGTGGCTTTGCCGCAGACACCGGTAAAAGTGTATCATACTGCTGCACCTGCTATTTCAAACAATTCCATATTAGGTATTGCAAAAACATTCAGTTTGCAGGCAAATGCTAAGATTGGAACATTTGCTTCGAATAATGCGAACCTGACTTATAATGAAGGCAACCTGGTTGTAAAACAATGTCTGGTTTCTGGGGCGGTAACCTATCGTGATGCGCACTTATGGATGATGGATGATGGGAAATCGCATGTTGCTTTTAATGATGATAAAGCAAGTTCAATGGCATCGGCCCACCTGCAGAGCCTTAATATGGTGAATATGCACGAAGTACAGGTGCAAAGGGTTACTAACCTTAATGTGGGTGTTTGTGCTAAAGATGGCAAAAATAGTGAGACACGTGTTATTGATAAGGGAATTGTATATACCAGGTTAATTGATGGGATACCTGTTCAGGGCCCAGGTGGAAAAATACAAGTATATATTAATGCCGCTGAGCAGGAAACCGGCCATGATCATATATGGAGGGCTTTAGGTACCATTCACAGCACAGTAGATACTAAGCATTTATTAACTCCTGATGCTGCCATGGCTGACCTTAAGAAATTCTGGGCCAATTCTAAATGGGACATTGAAGTAGCATCTATTAGTTTTGCTTATTATGAAGCCGGATGGGGTGAAACACAAGCCTTCCACCAACCAGCTTATATTATGCCACTTACTTTGAAATCTGCTGATGGCAGGTTCAAAATGGGTTCTGTGCATGTGTTTTCAGCAATTCCAAATTCACCTGAAGCTCTTATGCCTGCACCTCCTGCATACGCAAAGCAAAATCCAAGATAATAAGATTATTGCCAATAATTCAAAAACCCGGCCAGGTGGAGTCCAGGCCGGGTTTTTGATTTTTATTAAGCATAGGTATTGAATCATTTCTAAGGTTATATTTAGCGGAAATTTCATACTACGGCTGATTTCATTGACTAAATACTATATTTAATCATCAATCCTTAGCAGGTAATTAAAATCAATTATTATGGAACTTACAATTGCTGAAATAGAGGAAAGGATGTTGCCAGGGAGTTTTTCTGAAAAGGGATTTTTAGGTATAGGTGAACATCTGGAGGAAGTAATAAAAAAGGATACACAAACACTTGAATTGCTTGGGATTGGTTATAGCAATTTAGCAGATGCATTAGAAGCCATTATAAAAGCCGGTGAAGCTAGACCAGGATGGAGTATCAGGTACCAACACTTCTCTATAAAAGCAATTATTTACCCCGGTTTTCAGATTTGTCCCTGGGCTGATAGCTCTGGGAATAAACAATGTACCAGTGGTGGTGTGATGCGTCACGCATCGGTGGACTGGACAATCAAAAACCATAAGAATGGAATGGAAATGAGTGGCCCCGGCATGATAGTCCATTTAATTCGTGAACATCATTTCTTTGAGGGCGAACAATCTCCCTATAGAATTGATCCACTAAAACTTGCTCAGCTTCTTGATTTAATAAAAGTGGAACCTCAACAATTTAATATCAGGTCTTTCCTAAAAAAGATAAAAAACTATTTTTCTTGAGCAAAAGCTTTGGTATTTAAGATTGTGTACCTGATAGCTGTTGACCATCATTCATACAAAAATGTCAAGAAATTACTAGTAGCATTTGATATATTCCCAACTATATTAACTAGTACCTTCTTGCATTAAATCGTCCTGCTGAAATTACTGTGCCATCATCGCAGGTAAATGCAAAGCTACCGGTCATCATGCTGGGAGTCATACTGGTAATAATTACATAGCCAGTTGATGATATTTTTGTAAGAGCACTTGCGCTGGCAACATAGTTTCCGAAGGTCATTGATGAAGCCGGACCTAAAGTAAATGTACCTGTGCCACCCGGCCAGTTAAGGATGTTCAGATTTATTTGTGGTGGTCCACCAGTGCTACCCGATAAGGTAGAGCCTGTAATAGCCAGGTCATCGCTTACTGTAGGGTTATATACTGCTATGCAAATACCACCATTAAACGGGGTAGAGCCTACCAATGCGGTCATTGTATATGTAGTAGTAGATATGCTGCCAGTGCCTGAGCAACCACCTAAAATAGTGATGCTGAACAATGCGATAAATACCAAACGGAAAAATCTAGTCATAGGAGTAATTTAATACAAATATAATAAAATATTTCAGAGCCAAAATGCTTTTTGCACTTATTATTTTGATACCTAACATTACCTATGTTTGAATGTGGATTACCTTATATTTAAAAATAGTGTTGATGCCTGTATATGGAATAAAAAACCACCCCTTGTCCAGGGGTGGTTCCAATATTTTAGAAATCAATTAGTTATTAGGGGTTGGGGTAACATAGCTAGCAGAAATAACGCCATTTACGAAATGCACGCCTGCTAAAGCCTCAATAGTGTTAATGTCTACCTTGTGATTAGCCAGCTTATCCTTAGGGTTAAAAGGCTCTATATTGTGGAATTCGTAACACAGGTATTCGTCGGTGCTAGGTATATAAATAACTTTCCAGCACCACTCAGGTACGATTACGTTGTTTTCTTTACCTATTACCCAGTTGCGGCCTACAGTGCCAGCAAACACTTTTACTTTTTTGAATTTTTTTGCCTTTACAACTTCTTTTTCATGCAGTTTTTCCCAAAGCTCCTTGAAAAGGTTTTTAGGCATAGGCATTACATTAGTGAAGTAAAAACTTTCTACATAGGCATCCTTATCGCATGTATTTTCGTCGGCAGCCATCATTTGTGCATTATCGAAAAGAGAATTGCTGTAATCGTCTTTTAAAGTTGATGCATCCGGAATTTGTGGGTCGGTAGCCAAGGTAATACCATGTTCACCTTTCAGCTTATTGCAATTGAACATATCAGGGGTTAATGAGTAAACCACCAATACGGGAATGTGCTGGGTTTTTGAAAAATAAGAAGTGAAATTCTGATTTCTGATTTTCACAATGTCCTGTCCGTAAGCAGTGGAGCAGTAAGCAAAAAGCAGCATTAGTGCCAGCTTTGAGGTAATTTTAAAAATTCCTTTTTGCATATAAACCTTTTATTCTAGTTAACAATTTAAGAAAATGGATTGTCGAGGGATAAAAATATGACTTTCACCGTATTTTTTATAATTAATTCCCGTTTTTTGCAACATTAATTAAATTTTAGGATTTTTCAACGGTAAATGGACAAGGATTTTATTAATTTTGCACCAGTTTTTACCTTATCAGAGAATTACCAGGGTTTAAGGTCTGGAAAAATATCTTAGTTATGGATTTAGACAGGATACTTTATTTGGTGTTGGTTTACCTTTTTGTAGCACTTTCCATTGCCGGAATTATTTATCTGAGCGTAAGGATGTTGCACGAGTAGGGTAATGGGAAATTCACCTGAATTTCTTTGCACTATCTTTTTATAGCTACATATATTTACTTAACTCTTCTTCCATCTTCTTATATACACTTTGTCGCAATACCGGAAGGTCTTCTATTTTCATTCCCTTTACATTTACAGGTTCAAGATAGATAGCCCTGTTCTTTCCAGGCCACCAGCGCCACCATGCATCATAATGCCACCTATGTACGGTATCGGGTAGTATTATAGGCAATATGTCGGTCTGGGTATTAATGGCCAGTCTGAAAGCCCCATCATAAAAATCTTTAAGAGGAGCACCTGTCTCATTAAAAGTTCCTTCAGGAAAGATGAGGATATTGGCTTCGTGGTGTAGTACCCGCCACAATAGCCTCATACTTTTGGCCCTGCTGTGTGGGTTGCTGCGGTCTACCAGCACTACACACTGCTTATAGATAAACCCGATAAGAGGTATCTTAGATACTTCCTTTTTACCCAATGCCCTGAAATATTCGGGTATGGCCGGAAAAATCACCAGAGTATCCATATAGGATATGTGGTTGGCAACGATGATGAATTTGTTTTTACCTGGGAATTTGCCTTTCACACTTACAGGCATACCTATAACCCATAGCCAAACCCCCATCCAGGATCTGATAATACCAAAGATGGCTTTGCGGGCACCGATTTTATCAAAAAAACTAAATAAGAACAAAATGGGTAGTACCAGGATGAATCCCAGTAAAAAGGTAAGGATTACCCAGGTGGTATAAAAGGGTTGAAGAACTTTTCTTATGAGTGAATTTCTACTCATGCAGTGTAGGGATGTTTGACCTTCCTACAGCTTGTTTCCCCTCCCATGGGGTCATGGTAACAAAAATAGCCAATGCAATAAATGCACACCAGAAAAGCCTTTTGAGTTTTACATCATCATCCATCTTCCTTTTCAGAAAAGTATAACCCATGTGTACTAATACTATGGCTATAACCATACCTACACCATGTTCCACAGCCCAGAAACGGCTTACAGGGTTTTTCATTAGTCCACCACCTGCTGTTAATGCGCCTAACCATCCCTTGGTAGAGTAAAGCACAAGGCCAATAAGTAACTGGATATCGCAACAAATAAGCAATACTAATGCCATAGCCTTATTAGACTTTTTAAGTGGCTTTTTGCCCATAAAGCTTATCAGGCTTTGCAGGGACACTATTAGCGCGAATAATATAATAAGGTAACGTATAATGCTGTGTAAGAAAAGTAATTGCGAAGTCATAAAAAATTCGTTTATTTTTTAAAGGTATATTGAATTTTTGAAAAAAAATATCAACAATTAATTTTATCCAATAAAATCAGATTTATTATGTGATATTCAATGAGTTGCATATGAAAATATGGCACATGCATTTAGGTATATAAAAAACTGGATACACATCATCGTTTTTCACAAAATCACCCAAATCAGTTCCACCCTTGGGTTTCTCTTAGGTTCCTGATGTGGGCAGTATGGTGCCTGCTATGCCAGGCATAAAGTGCTACCACCTCCCATATGGGGAAATTGCGCTTGTGCTCAGGGTGATAATAGGTGCGCTGCCAATCTTCGTTGCTAATATTCTCCAGTAGGGCAACAAGCCTCCTGTGTAGTGCATGAATGAGTGTGACAGAAACGTTCACCGGAACCACCTTAGTGTCTGGCAATTCGGCCCAGGCTTTTTCATCGTAGGGTTTTACTGTAGGGTTTTCTTCGGTAAGGGCTAGTTTCACCCTTACAAAAGCATTCAGGTGACTATCAGCAATATGGTGCACTACCTGTGGTATTGTCCATCCACCTTCGCGGTAGGGCACTTGCAATTGGGCCTCATCCAGATTCTCAATTGACGCATCGAGCCATGATGGCATATTTGCCAAAACATTGAGCCATTCGTTTTTTAGTTCTTGGGTAAAAGCTTCCGGTTTCTGGTACCTGCCTACAGGGTACATCAGGTGTTCCATATTATTATCCATTGTGGGTGTGGTTTTGTTGCAAAATAAAGCAACCAGGAAGATTGTTCCTGGTTGCTTCGAAAATATTATTTTTTAGGTTTTGCCGGTGCGGGTGCTTTTTTAGGAGCAGCTCCTGCTTTTTCCATTTCTTCTATATCATGAACTCCCTTATCATTAGGGTCAATCTTCAATATTTTCTCCTTATAAAGGTTCAGATTTTCCTTGTCTTTCTTGTTGTAGAAATAATACAGCAAGTATTCATATACACCTTTTAGGTCATTTTTCTTCTCGTAGCTATCACCGCCTACATTGTTTAGCCATTTCATGAAATATGGAACAGCGGCACCTGATGTAGCTTCTGAGTCAATAGCCATCTGGGTACGTCCCTGCCAGAAGTATGCTGAATTCTGGTCTGGATATTTACCTGCAAAATCATTGAATGCATCCATCGCCTTATTGTAATCTTTGCAATACCAATACATAATACCTCTCCAGGCATAGTCTGAAGGCTGTGTTTCAGGATTAGCTTTAATCAGGTTATTATACCAGTCGCCTGATTTGCAATAGTCTTTTTTAGACTTATAAGCTTCAGCTATCTGACGATAGATATCTGTTTTATTCTGGGCAGTATCACCTGCAATGCCCTTGGCATAGTAGTAACCGGCAGAATCGAGCATATTCACCTTGATGAACAATTTACCATACTGGATATAGTCAGCAGGTTTAATGTTTTTAGGGTCCTGCATCTGGAAGTACTGGCGGGTATAGTTCAATGCCTGCATAGAGTCACCACAATCGGCCATTGAGAAACCAAGGATACCATAAAGTTCTACTTTGAATTCATTGGTAAGGTTCTCGGTTTTTAGCAATTCCTGCGCAAATTTAGAAGCATCACAATTACTTTGTGCCAGAAATAAACCTTCTACGTATAGTCTTTTATCAGCCAGGGTGCTATCACAAAGCTGGTAGTATTTTTTAAGGTTGGTCAATGCCTGCTGGTATTTGCCAGAGCGGCTATATGCATTTGCCAATGACTTGTAAGGCAAGGGGTTGTTTGGGTCGGCATCTTTTGCCTTAGAGTAGTTATCAAGGGCACTTGAATAATTGCGGGCGTCATACCATAGGTCTCCGATACGTGTATAACCCAAAGAGTTGTTAGGGTCTTTTTCGGTTACATGCTCATAGTTGCTCATGGCATCACCACCACCACCGGCTATCCTGCGGTAGGTATCACCCATACCTATATGGATATTGGCATCTTCGGTCTTTTCAAATACTTCCTTGTTTTTTGCCATGATGTCCTTATACCATGCTATAGCCTGATTGGCATCACCACCATCGCTATAGGCCATGCCTTCAGCCGCATACTTGGTTTGTATCCACTCTTTCTTTTTACTCTTTGCAGCCAGGTCTTTAGCTATCTGCAAGCCTTTTGCAGCATTTTTGGTAGCATAGGCCACACGTATAGTACCCGAAATATTGGCAGGGTCTTCAGGAAATTTTGAGAACACTTCGTTTGCCCTGGTGGTATTACCTGCATCAAGCAGGCTTAAGCCAAAATAGTAATTGGCCTGGGCATCGGTAGCAGCAAGGGGTTCGAGTATGCGCTGTGCACTTTTGAATTTTTTATACTGATACATTTTTATGCCATCCTGAACAGTCTGGGCATTTGCGCCGGCAGTAATAGCTACTGTAGCGGCAATCATCATTATTTTCCTTATGTTGTACGTCATAGTACTTGTTTACTGTTTTATTTTTAATGTTTTATTTGTTGTTTATTTCTACATCCCTGATCACCATTTCACTCCTCACCGGGAAAAGGTGCGAATGAAAAAAGATCAGTTGTCCACGTTGTGCTGCTAAGAAGTTTGCAAAACCCGTGCCAAGTCCGGGGTAACTTTCCCTGTTTATGTAATATAAGGTGCGGGTAAGTGGGTAAGACCTCAATGCTATATACGCCTGATAGGGTTGTAGGTACTCTTTTGTTTTATCATTTAACAGATGTACAACTTTTACATCATTGATAAAAGTGCCTGTATTTCCTGGGTCATAGGTATCGCTTACATAGCTCAACCCCACAAAACCTATAGCATCGGGATTTTTCATTACATAGTCTACCACTTCCTGGCTTCCCTTGGCGGCAAAAACATTTTTGCCCAGGGTATCGCCCTTCAATACAGAATCGGTGATATACCTTAGGATTCCCGAAGATTGGTTATCGAAAACTACCGTTAATTTCTTTTTATAAATGCCACCCAGGATACCCTTAAGTGCAGGCATATCCAGCATAGTATCGGGTGACTCTTTATTTACGATCACAGCTATGCCCTCACGTGCTAAAGGAAGTGCAACCGGAAAAATTTGTTTTTGTTCGCACAAATCCTTCTCCACCTTTGTAAGGTCTCTTGTAACCAATATGATACGGGCCTTATTATCGAAATAATCTTTAAAACATTCAGTTTCAGACTTATAATGGATGGTGATTTTTGCCTCGGGCCAACTACTGTCGAATACTTTTTTCTGGGCTTCAATAATGGGTTGGAATGCTTCATCAGCAGATATATCAATGGTACCTACAGTGAGTGTATCAGCGTGCTGGGGCGTGGTATCGCAAGACATCACGATGACGCCAAGGGACATACAAAGAATAAAGATTTTAAACCAACGCATAAAAAGCCGCAATTTTACTCATAAAATTATACAATCGTGATTATTATATTTGCTGTAACAATAATTTAACAGGGTTGAGTAGTTCCTGAAATATTATGGATATAACAATTTCATGCTCGGGATATTGTGGTAGGTTTAATATTAACAGAGTATTGTAAGGATTATAGCTTATTCTTCATTAGTAATATCAATAGGTTTTTGAGGTAAAATAGCTTTAATCCCCCTGTAAAGTCTTGCACAGCCGCCTATTATCATCATACTGCCTAGCACATAAGCTACATAAGGTGGCACATCCATTTTGCCAAATGTTTTATAATAAACCACAATAACACCAATAATAGCATAAAACAAGCCCATGCCTATATCCATACCCACACGAAGGTTTATACTCCTTTGATGTTTAATCTCCTCTGAATTCATAAGCTATAATTTGGTGGGCAAAATTAGGAATTTAATTCTAAGCCCATCCTATTGGTAAGATGCGGTATTTGGGAAATTCCATAAAGGGGGGGACAACAAAAAAGCACTATCGATTTCAAATCCCCAATGAAATTACAATTTCTTTATGAGTTCGTGGCTCAATAAATGATAAAGAACAGCATATTGATGCTGCCTCCTCAATCTATAAAGCTATGTTAATACTATTAAATTGCGGTTAATCACCTTATGGATTTTTCAAATTGAGTATCTTTAAGTAAATAAGCGTTTTATGTTACGTACCAAAATTACCATTCTTGCATTGCTGGCCACCACAATGGGCTTTGAAGCCATGGCGCAAACCAAACAAAGATTGAATATTGATGAAGCTACCGTTTTCCTGGTGGGGGCTGAATTGGTAAGCAGTACCGAGATTAGCCTGGCTAAAGGAGAAAATGAATTTCTTTTCACCAATGTGGCAGGTGATGTAAATGCTGCAAGCCTAAATGTGAAGGCCACTAATGGCATAGTAGTGGAGTCGGCTACCTTCCAGAATAACTACCTGAGTGAAGAAGCCATATCACCAAAGGCAAAGGAAATAAAGGACAGTATGGAATTGATGAGTGAATATATTAGTACCCTGAATACCCATATTGCAGTAATAACTGAGCAGGTAACAGTACTAGAGGGAAATCGCAAGGTAGGTGGTGATAATACGGGTCTAGCGGTAGCTGAACTCACCAAAATGCTTGACCTTATTAATACCCGCTTAGAAACCTACCTCACCAATAAGCATAAGGAAACTGATAAACTGACTAAGGCCAATGAACGCTGGGCCAAACTGAAAAAACAGCTCGATGAGGAGCAGAAAAAAGATTTCCAGCCAGGTGGGCAATTGCTGGTTAAGTTTTATGCCAAAGAGGCCACAAAATCGGCTATACAGATTAATTATGTAGTGCCACATGCAGGATGGACACCTACCTACGATATTATGGCCGATAATGTAAACGGCCCTGTAAAACTTTTTTATAAGGCCAATATTACCCAGAACAGCGGCGTGAAGTGGAACAATGTTCATCTTAGCCTATCTACCGGTAACCCTCAGGAAGGGGTGAATGCCCCGGTTTTGAGTCCATGGTATCTTGCATTTTATGTGCCGCCTGTGTATAATAACTATGCTAATAATATGGCAATGGCTCCTGCACCACCAGCTATGTATAAGAAATCAATGAGGGCTGAACAGTCGAATGAGGATGTCTTTACAACCAAGGGGTATACATCAATGAATGAATACGTAGCTGTAGATAATTCAGGTATAAATACCAGTTTCGATATTGAGTTGCCTTATACCATACCAAGTGATGGGCAACAGCATCTGGTAGCCATAAAAAAATACGAGCTACCTGCAACCTACCGCTATTTTGCCATCCCCAAACTGGATAAGGATGCATTTTTGCAGGCTGAAATTACCAATTGGGAAGACCTGAATCTGCTTCCCGGCACATCTAATATCTTTTATGAAGGCACCTATGTGGGTCAGGGTACTCTTGACGTAAGGAACCTCAAAGATACCATGACCATATCACTGGGCAGGGATAAGAAAATAGTGGTGAAGAGGGAGCGTGATTCTAAATTGCGCAGTGTGAAAACCATTGGCACCAACATACGTGAGTCTTACAATTACAATATAACCGTAAGAAATGCCCGTAAGGAAAAAATAAACCTGATAGTGCAAGACCAGCAACCGGTGAGCAATGATAAGGATATAGTACTGGAAGATGTAGATGGTGGTGGTAGTGAATTTGATGCCACAACCGGCCTCATGAGCTGGACCCTAAACCTCGCACCCAATGAATCGAAAAAAGTAACCTTCGGGTTTACTGCAAAATACCCTAAAGGAAAGGTTATTGCGAATTTGAAATAGGATTTTTCTAAACATAAAAAGAGTGCCAACCTAAATGATTGGCACTCTTTTTTATTAATATTATATAGAATATCCTAATCAATCAACACATTCCCGGTCATATCCGAAGGGATATTGAGGCCCATATATTTGAGCATGGTAGGGGCGAGGTCGCCTAGTTTGCCTGGCCTTAGTGCTCCCTTATAATCATTGCTAATCAGGAAGAGGGGTACAGGGTTCAGGGTATGGGCAGTATTGGGGGTGCCATCCTCGTTGATCATGTAGTCGGCATTACCATGGTCGGCAGTTAGGAAGATGCCATAGCCTTTTTCAAGGGCAAGGGGCACTATCTGGCTCACACAATGGTCTACTGTTTCCACAGCTTTTATCACTGCATCCCAAACCCCGGTATGGCCCACCATATCGGCATTGGCAAAGTTGAGGCAGATAAAATCGGTACTGCCTTCTTTTATTTCAGGCAGTATTGCTGCGGTAAGTTCATTGGCACTCATTTCTGGTTTCTGGTCATAAGTGCTTACATCTCGTGGCGATGGGGCCATTATACGCCGCTCACCTTTAAATGGTTGCTCCCTGCCACCCGAAAAGAAGAAGGTAACGTGTGGGTATTTCTCGGTTTCGGCTATACGGATTTGGGTTTTACCATTGGCCTCCAGCACCTCGCCCATAGTATTGGTGAGGTCTTTATTGCCAAACAGGATATGTACATTTTTGAAGCTCTTGTCATATTCCGTCATGGTTACATAATGAAGGTTCAGTGGGTGCATATTTTGCTCCGGGAATGCCTGCTGGGTAAGTACGGTAGTAATTTCCCTGCAACGGTCGGTACGGAAGTTGAAGCAAACCACCACATCTCCGTCTTTTATTGTTGCTACTGGTGCACCTTCTTTATTGCAAACTATAATAGGCTTGATAAATTCATCGGTAATATCGCTAGCATAGCTTGCCTCAATGGCATCCAATGCATCGGTTGTATGCAGGCCTGTGCCATGCACCATACCATCGTAGGCTATTTTCACCCTTTCCCAGCGTTTGTCCCGATCCATAGCATAGAAGCGGCCGGTAACAGTACCAAGTACACATCCTGTTTTATCGAGATGGGTAGATAAATCCTGCATGAAACCCAGTCCACTTTTAGGGTCACAATCACGGCCATCGGTAAATGCATGAACAGCAGTGTGTGGTACCCCATTTTTCTGCGCAAGGCTACAGAGTGCTTTCAGGTGGTTGATGTGGGAGTGCACACCACCATCACTTACCAGGCCGATGAGATGAAGTATTTTTCCTTCGGCCTTGGCGAGTTCCATAGCAGTAGCCAATTCAGGACTACGATCCAGTTCACCATCCCTTACGGCAACATTAATGCGTTGCAATTCCTGGTACACAATGCGTCCCGCACCAATATTCAGGTGGCCAACTTCAGAGTTGCCCATCTGCCCATCGGGTAGGCCCACGGCCTCACCACAGGTGATTAATTCAGTATTAGGGTACTTATCGTACAGAGATTTTACAAAAGGAACATTGGCATGAGCAATGGCATCGGAGGCGGGAACCTGACCGTGTCCCCAGCCGTCCATTATTATAAGGAGCGCTTTCTTAGACATGGGTGCAAAGGTACGAAATTTGGAGGACTACCTTTGTATATATGTTGTTTTATCAGGATACCCCAATTTTAAAACCCAAAGGGTTGGCATTATTGTAGAAACTAGATAAAAAACGACGATAAACCCCGCAGGGCAATGTCATTAAGTTAAGGATTTTTCGAAAAAGCAATGGCTACAATAAATAATTTTGAGGTGTCGAATCTTAAAATTTAAACCGTAGCCAATGTTGGATGCAAATATAAGAATCAT
>CAIWHI010000423.1 GCA_903912435.1 uncultured Bacteroidota bacterium
ATTGTTTGATAATGGTAAATGCTACCTGAAGATAAAGGAAAAAGATAGCTCTGCCATAATGTATTTTGAATACAATAGTAATAACCAGTTTTCATTTCCATTTATTGTAATGGGATTTTTTGAGAAACAGAGAAAGCTGTTCAGAGGTAGGGATATGATGTTTACCGATAATATTCTGAAAACCTATGCTTCGAAAACTGATTATAAAACCAACCGCACTGTAGCATTTATAACAGGGCAAATGTGGAAATGTGTTGATATGGTGATTCCTAAAAATGGCAGGAACATATTGATGGTGATGCAGGATGTAATAGGGCAGCAAATGACTATTCCGTTTGGAACCAAATATTATAACCTACGTGATGCAGAGGCTTATAAAAAGAAATTTGGCGAGCCAACATTTAAGAAATTGTTGACTGGTGGTATCTCAATAGGTATGACTAAGGAAATGTGTAAATTGTCTATTGGAGACCCTTATGCGATAAAAGGAGAGCTACAGCATGGAACAGGAGACAAAAAGGAAGAGTGGCAGTATGATGATGGGCAGAGTTTGTTCTTTGTAAATGAACACCTTGTAGATATACAGAAAACCATAAAGGAGTAATTATACAATCAACGAGCCATAATTTCCTGATGAATTTTTAGCACTTGTGGGAGTATGGGTGTTATGTCGTCGTTAGTAATAACGTATTGGCAAAGCTTCATTTTTTCGGTTTCATCCATTTGTTTTGATATTATGGCTAATACCTGCTCCCTGCTTAATGAGCTACGTTTCATAGTGCGGCTAATGCGTAATTCAATCGGGGCAAATACCCCCAGCATTACATCTACATCCTTATCTGAGCCACTCTCAAAAAACACGGCTGCTTCCTTTATTGCATAAGGAGCGGTTTGAGCATCAAACCATTTTTTTGCATATTGCCTTGTGGCTGGGTGAACTATCTGGTTTAGTTCCAAAAGTTTGTTTTTGTCGACAAAAACTATAGAAGAGATTTTAGTTCTATTTAGGCGGCCATGCTCATAAACATCGTCACCCAGTAGATTTTTAATTGCGGTAACCAGTTGGTCATCATTTTCCATGAGCCATTTGGCTGCATCATCGGCATTAAATACAGGTATGCCAAGTGTTTGGAACACCTGGCATACCACTGATTTTCCTGAACCTATACCACCAGTAATACCTAACCTTAGCAAAGGGCAATGATTTATTTTGTGCTTGAAGTACTAACAGCAGCAGAAGTGCCATCTGTTTTCTTACGAAAAGCAACTGTCATTTCCATCGAAACAGCAGAACGCTCGATGGTCATAAAAGTGCTACGGCTGATTTCGAGTTGCAGTGTGCCATCTTCATTGGCTTTGTTGATACGGCCATGAATACCGGCTGTAGTTACAATTTGCTCACCCGAATTGAGGCTGTCGGCAAATGTTTTTTGTTCTTTAGCTTTTTTTGCCTGTGGGCGTATCATAAAGAAATACATTACCACAAACATACCTACCATTAAAAAAACAGGGCCGCCGGCACCCAAAGGGCCTGCACCAGCTCCCTGTAACAGAATTGTTCCTAAGCTTAATTGCATTTTGAATTGTTTGTTATGTTGAGAAAATATTAAATTAGGTTGTCTATTTAGCCAAAATATTTGCTTTGATAAAAAGCATTTCTACATTTCGTAGGGTATTGGTATGTATGGTAACTGATTTTTCCTGGTGGTCCTTTTTACCTGCAGAGTTAAAAGTTACTTTTATGATGCCACCCTTACCCGGTGCCACAGCTTCCTTAGGATATTCGGGTACGGTGCAACCACATGATCCGGCTGCGGAGGTTATTAATAATGGAGTTTTACCATTATTGGTAAATGAGAATTCATGTGTAACTACTTCATCAGGATGAATATTGCCAAAATCGTGAACAGTATCCTTGAAATCCATTGTAGGTTTCATAGCGGCAGCAACTGTATCCATACCATTTGCTGTGTGGGGGTTATTAACGATTGAGGTGGGTAATTGGTTAGCTGGTGTTTCTGTTTTGGTATTTTCTTTACATGCACTAAAAAATAACAGAGCTAATATTAGATAGCGTTTCATAAAACTAATGTTTAATGATTAATGGTTGATTGTTAATGATTAATTGTTAATGGGGGTTTCAAATTGAAAATTCAGGCTATTAAATAAATCCAAAATGAATTACCCCGTTACTTCTATCTACTAAATACTATCTACTTATGTTTTTCGACTTTCTACTAACTACTTTCTACTCAAAAAAACTATCTATCCATCTTCCTTATTTTGTTTTCAGCAGTAAGTGCTTTTAGAATATTATCTAAAACACCATTTACAAACTGACCACTTTGTGGGGTACTGTATTGCTTGGCAATGTCAATGTATTCATTGATAGTGACTTTTGTAGGTATAGTAGGGAAGTACATTAACTCACATACTCCCATTCTCAAAAGCAGAAGGTCAATCAATGCTACTCTTTCCTTATCCCAATTATTAAGGCGTGGCTCAATGAGTTCCATGCAATAAGTTTCTTTATCAATAACCGACATCAGGAGGTCGTGGGCATAATCTCTTTTTTCGCCGGCCAGTAAATTTGTGAAATTAACCTTGCCATTGTTTTTAAAGAAATTCTGCATCAGCATGATAATTAGCTCACTATCATCTTCCCAGCCAGGTAATTCATCCATAAAATAGCTCACCATGCCTTCACTTTCCATAACTTGTTTTTCCCATAAATATTGAACAATGTCTTTATCCTGGGCTAGTGTATGGGTTTTCTCGTTAATGTAGGTAAGGTAGGGTTCTGATTTGGATAATTGGAGGTATATTTTCTTTACCCAGTCTTCATCTACAAAACGTTCAAGCTTATCTTTTTTAACTTTATCATTAAAAGAAACATTGTTGGCAATTTTGCTAATGAAGGTGTTCATAGCAATGGTGGTATCCACATTCATATCTTCCACACTACGAATGTATTTAGAAGACCTGTGGCTTGCATCGGTTTCGGAGTACTTGGCAATGCGTACGGTATATAAAACCGCCACTGTAAAAATGTCAAGTACCTGCTCCAATTTGTCGTTTAGTATCCTTGTGGCTGCTTGCTTATTTCCCTGTGCTCCATTTTCCAGAGTAGATAGAGTATAAAGCGTTTGCATCACCTTTACCCGGATATTTCTTCGGCTAATCATATATAGGTAAAAGAACCTGTTTTATTTTGAGGTGCAAAGGTAATAGAATTAGGCCAAAAGGATGTTAAGGAATTGGCAAATAGCTTAAATTGGGTAATAAGAGTGTTTGAAAGCTAATGGGTACATATATGCTATCAATTTTTACAGTAAAGTAGAATTGAGGATGTTTAGATAATTGTTCTAATCATAGAGTCAATACTGATTGCCTTATTAAGGTTGAATTTTTAGCATAAGGCAACCTATATCTATATACGTATAAAAATAACAAAACAAAAAAATAAAAATAAAATATAAAAATATCAAAAAAATGTTGTCGCAAAATTATTTTTTACAAAAAAAATAATAACTTTAGTATGATATTGAGGGCCTTATATAGTAGCGCCTTTTTTTTGTTCACCTTTTTAAACACCATTAATGCCTGGCAAGAAAACAAAAAAGAATAATCCAACGTCTAATCCGGGGTATAGAACCCGCAACAAAAGTACCAAGATTCACTTTTGCTGATTGCAATTTTCTAATTTTTAAAACCAAACAAAAACATGAAAAAGTTACTTTTTATTGCGATGCTCATTATCGCATGTGCACAGGGCTACGCCCAATCCATAACAGTTACTAATAACATTCCAGGTTCTGCCTTACAATTCAAGGTAAGGGGGCAAAATTCAGGTGCGGCTTGCAATACTTCGTTATCATTAATGATTCCCTTGCCTTTTACTGCCAGCTGGTTATTTCCTACTCCAACAACTGCTCCTTTGGCTTGGGGTGGACCCTCGCTATTACCTTTTACTTACGATGCCGTTTATTTCGAGGTGTTATCTGGAGGTGGAATGGTATTATGTACAGGTACTGTAGGTAAGCCTGCTTGTGGTTGGCCTTTAGCAATGGCTATACCTTGCCTGCCAGGTCATACTGCAACATGGTCTAATGTAGGACCAAATGTGACTGTAGTATTCAACTAGTAGCATATCATTTTATTTTTTGTTAAAGGCTGGCAATATTGCCAGCCTTTAATTTTGAATAATTTGCTACTTTTATTATCAGGAAGCAATACCCCTAGGTTCTCATTAATATAGCCATCACTATTTTACGCAATGTGTTTTCGTTTATTACTATTTTTAATGTTAGCGGCTCTAAGTTCCGGAGCTCAAGTGTATACCGTTTCCGGATTGGTAAGCGATATTAAGAAAAGACCACTTAGGTATGTAAGTGTGGTGCTGCGTGATAAAACACAATTGGTAGGGGAGTATGAAACTGAAAAGGATGGTAAATTTTTTTTTACTGCAAATAAAACTGGTAAATACCACCTTGAGATAAAGCACCTGTCTTTTGAACCTATTATAGATACCATTGAGGTAGTGGAATTAAATACAGATTTAGGAAGATATAGTTTGAAACCATCAAGCCATGTATTAAATGAAATAGTAGTAGCAGGTAAGGCAAAAGCTATCAATCAAAAAGGAGATACACTTGAGTTTAATAGCAGGGCGTTTAAAGTGAATCCTGATGCCAATGGATTAGATTTAATACGGAAAATGCCTGCTATACAGATAAATGGAAAAACCATTAGCAACAGAGGCGAAAATGTAGTAAAGATTATGGTAGATGGCATACCTTTTTTTGGTTACGATCCCTATAATGCACTAAATAGTTTGCCTGCATACATTATTGATAAGGTACAGGTTTATAGTGAAATGAGTGATAAGGATAAGTTTTCGGGGTTTAATGAAGATGGGACAACTAATACAATAAACATAATTACCAAACCTGAAAACAGAATTGGGTTATTCGGAAGCATGGATGGTGGTGCAGGAGAAGATTACAATGGATATGGTAAATATTCAGTTGGTTCGGTTATGAGTGCATTTACCGAAACTAAAAGAATTACCGGGAATGTACGTTCAGAAAACATTAATAATCAAAATCTGGAGTCGGCAGATGCTGACAATACAGTATACGGACAAGGACAGTCGAATTCAATTGGTTTTGATTTTTCCAACAAGCCTGGGCCAAAGTTGGACTACGATATAAGTTATGGTTTCAATAATTTTGATAAAAAACTTCAAAACGATTCCCGTCGTTCTTATATACAGAGTGTTGATTCAGGGAATATATATATAGAGTCTAATCCCACCCAAAATAAAGGCAATAATCATTCGCTAAACATGCAATTGAATTATATCCTAGATTCTATGAACAGCATATCGTGGCAGCCCAATTGCCAGATTCAGGCAGGCAACAACTACCTGGGTAGGGTAGGTAATAATAGTAATGGATTAGTACCAACAAATACCACTACGAATTCGAATAACCAGGAACAGAATAATTTCCATGTGTATAATAATATAATTTTCAGACATAAATTTCATAAACCACGAAGGACACTATCGGCAAGTGTGGATTTTAGTTATGATAAAAACGTTGGTGAAGGTATACTGTTAGCTCAAAATATATATTTTAATAATCCTGTACCAGATAATGTAATCAACCAGCAAACTAAGGAACAAGCAACTGCGCTTAATATAAACGGGAATGTAACTTATACCCAGCCATTAGGGAAGATTGGAGTAATAAAGGCTGAGTATAGTGTAATGAAGAATGAATCATACTCGCTGAAGAATGTAAATAATTTTGATAGTATCCAAAAGCTGTACCCCTGGATTGATTCTTCATTATCAAGTAATTTTAATAGCCAGCGTCTTAACCAAAAAGGGGGGTTAAGTTATCAGGCTATAAAGGAGAAATATGATCTGATAGTGGGGCTGAATTACCAAAATGCAGTATTAAGTAATACAGAGATCTTCCCGATACAGAATTATCAATCGAAATCTTATTCTAATTTTTTGCCTGTTGCATCTTTGAAGTGTAAATTTTCAAATATAAGGATTATGCAACTATCCTATAGTACTTATACACAGGTGCCTGGTTTTACCCAATTGCAAAGTGTGGTCAATAATACCGACCCATTGCATCTGGTTATTGGGAATCATGAACTTAAGCCTACCATTATGCAAACTCTATCCATACACTATAATTCACTAAGCATGAAAACGAACAATAGCTTTTCAGTGAATTTAAATGGTAGTTACGGTATAGATTATATTTCAAATAATTCACTCCTGGTAGGTAGTGATACCCTATTTAGGGGAATAAATGTACTGAAAGGAACACAGGTATTGCAATATGAAAATCTAAATGGCTATAAAACAGCCAATGCTAATGTGTTTTATAGTTTCTATATGACTCAAATCAAAACAAATGCGAGCATAACCCTGTACTTAAGCGTTTATGACCAGCCCTCATTAATTAATTATGTAAGAAATATGCAAGAGATTAAATCAGGGGGATTAGGGTTGACTTTTTCAAGTAATATTAATCAGAATACAGACTTTCAGGTATCATCTAATTCGAACATTAGAAATAATGGAAATTCCATAAACAGCACCATGAATTCCAATTATTTCACCGAAGTAATAAAATCATCAATTAGCCTAACTGTTTTCAAGAATTATGTTGTTAAATCATCAATAGTCTATCAATTTAACCAGGGTTTATCACTGGGATATGCACAAAATAGTACATTATGGAATGTAAGTATTGGCAGGAAACTATTTAAAAACAGGATGGGGGAGATAAAGTTAGGTTGTTATGATTTATTGAATAATAACCAAAATGTGCAACAGATAATTACAGATACCTATATACAGGAGATACGTAGAAATACACAACAGCGGTATTTAATATTGTCGTTCGACTATAAGATTAATAGTTTTGGTAAGAATACAGGTGCTTTAGCAGGTGAATAATAGCAATCATGATTTGGGTTTTAGAAGATTTGGATTGCAATTTGAGTTAGTTTTGTCTTTAATTTTAAGGCATAGATGGTGATGAAATAATACCTGTCTAGTTTTTTATTACCTTTGCCCTTTCTTAAAAATTCATTACTTAAAAAAGTATTTACCAGATATGGCATACGATATTATCGTAATAGGAAGCGGACCCGGTGGATATGTAGCTGC
>CAIWHI010000424.1 GCA_903912435.1 uncultured Bacteroidota bacterium
GGGAAGGCTTATGATTATTGAAGGTAACGCGGCAAAAAAATTGATTGATAAATACTTTAAAAATAAATCACATGAAGAATAAAAAAAGCATTGAACTGGAGGTTGATTTTATAGGCGGTGAAAGCGAATTGACAAAAGAAGAAGCATTGACAATCAATACCTTTATCAGGGAAAGTAAGCTAAAAAGATTAAAAGAAGAGAATATAAAAAATTCCGGGTCAACAATTTATCCTCAAATATTGGTAAATAGTCCCATTCAGAATTAACGATTGGCTACTATAAGCATATAGATAAATCTTCACCTAACTGTTACCCACCAGACCAATCGTCTTCCAGCCACCATAGCTTCAGCGAAGGATGCTCCCTTGGTCTCTATAATTGCAAGAGTCTTTTGTATAACTTTTTTTGTCAATGTTTTTATATTTGTTGATAAATATAGTATGCATATTGGTTGTTTCGCAAGCGACGCTTGCAGTAAACCAGACCAAGCATGAGGCTACGACTAGTTAGCATGTAAAAAAGTATATAGTGCATTAAAAGCACCAATCCCCAATCTAAAACGGATAACCTATCGATACATTAAATATCACATTATTAGCACGCCAGCTTCCATTGCCAAAATCAATCTCCCTGGTTACCCAGCCATTATTGTCATAAATATTGGGCTTCTTAAGGGGTACCGCCACATCAGCCCTTAGGGTAAGGAAGGATGCAATATCGAAGCGGGCACCAATGCCACCATCCATTGCTATATCCTGCCCCAGGGTGCTTAATTCAATTTCACCGCCAGGATAGTTGGCATCCTTTTTAGTGAGCCATATATTACCAGCATCCCCAAATATCACCCCATTCATCTTTATAGCACCTGCAAATAATGGTGCAATAGGGAAACGGTATTCAGCATTCATCTCCAGTTTTATATCCCCGGTCCGGTCTATCTGTATCTGGTTATTCGTATTGCCCTTATCATAGTAGCTACCTGGCCCCAGTGTCCTTATCCTCCATCCTCTAAGCCCATAAGGCCCACCGGCAAAATACTGCTTGATATAGGGCAATGCATCCGATTGGCCATAAGGTACCCCAATCCCACCATAAAAACGAAGGGCCACAGTGCTCCTCTGCACCCTCATATACCTGCGAAAATCGAAATCAAACTTGGTGTATTGTGCATATTGCAACTTATAGAGGTCATTTAGGGCTACGCCTAGCTGGTTCACACCACCTAATAACCCACCAGCTTCTTCCAGGCCTAGTTTTATATAGGTATAGTTGATACCATGCTTCACATTGGCATTATCAAATACCCAGGAGAGGTTCTCCCCTTCTATAAAATTTTGTTTATAGCTATTCTTAAGGTAATCATTATTCTGTAAAACCCTTTTGAAGGAATCGGTTTCAAATGGCAGCCTGATAATATTGATGGAGATTGGCGACAAGTTCCACGAAATGGTAGCATTCTGGTGCCAGCCATAAGTAAAGTTAGCACTGGTATTTACTAACTTGAAATACTCTACCCTATCTATAACATTACCACCACCGCCTATTATGGTATGAGGTAGATTACTATTATTAAATAAAGAAACACCAATTGGGCTAAGGAATTTAGGGAAATCAAGACTTGCGGTAACCCCATAATAACGGGTAAGGATATTGAAATTATCAATAAAATAAGACCCTGACTTATAAATGTATTCAAGACCACCATTTACACCCAGGGTAAGCAGATTAGCCCCCTTCATGAAATTCTTTTCCTTAAAGTTGACACCCAATTGGTGACCCAGGGAATAGGTAGAACCACTAGACACTTCATAATTGGCACCAAAATCGTAGCGCTTGGCACGGGTAAGGTAAATGTTGCAATTGAGTGTATCACTATTCCTGTGGCTTTCCTTTAAATCAAGTTTAATGTATTGAAAAATACCCAATTCATTGAGCTTGGCATGTGTATGGTCGAAGTTAAATTGAGAATACAAATCACCCGGATTGAGATAAATATGACGATACAGAACATGCGAGTGTACATAATCGTCGTGATATTTAAATTTCACTCCATTTATCACCTTGATTCTACTAAAAGTATCCTTGCGCCATAGGTTCTTCTGGTTATCAAAGTCGGGAAATACATTCACATCCCCTATTATGTAGGTTGTATATGCTTTGGGGTCATCCTCCATTTTCACATAGTAATCAATATCCAGGGTAGGCTTCTTATTGCTTTTTTTACTATTGGCAACATAGTTTACTGCACTTAAAAAAGGGCTCTCCACATCTTTAAAAAACGACTTATCGAAGGTATCA
>CAIWHI010000425.1 GCA_903912435.1 uncultured Bacteroidota bacterium
GACATGAAGGTACACGCCAAGATATGCCTGATAAAGAAGCGGGAATTTAATAAGACTAAACAATATTGCTTTGTATCAACAGGCAACCTTAACGAAAATACAGCCAGATATTATGGTGACCATTGCCTCTTCACCACAAATAGTAAGATAATAGGCGACCTGAACAGGGTATTCGATTATCTGGAAGACCCAATTAAGAAGCCTAATAACCTACGCAATTGTAAAACGCTGCCTGTATCGCCCACAAGTATGCGTAATGTAATGCTGGCCAATATTGAAAAAGAAATAAAGGTAGCCAGAAGGAAAAAACCGGCTAATGTGACCATAAAACTAAATAGCCTTGTTGATGAGGTATTGATTGAGAAAATATATGCGGCAGCTAAGGCCGGGGTGAAAGTGAATATGATAATTAGGGGTATCTGCTGTGCTTATACCCAACAAAAATCATTCAAAGACAGGCTTAAGGCTATTAGTACAATTGATGATTATCTTGAACATGCAAGGGTTTTTGTATTTGCCAATGACAATGTGCCACAGGTTTATATTTCTTCAGCCGACTGGATGGTGCGCAACCTTGACCACCGGGTAGAGGTGGCCCGTCCTATATTTGATAAAATAATACAGAAGGAATTGATAGAAATCCTCAATATTCAGCTTGCGGAGAACGTAAAAGGCCGTATCTTGGACAACGAACAGACCAACAACTATGTTCAAAAGCAGGAAGGTAGTCCTGAGGTTCGCTCACAGGTAGCTATTTACAATTATTTGAAAAATAAACAATATAACCATTGATACTTGCGGCTATTGATATTGGCTCTAATGCTGCCCGGCTTTTGATTTGCGAAACCTCTATATACAAAGATAATGTAGTTGATTACACCAAACTTTCGCTTGTTAGAATCCCCCTACGACTGGGTTTTGATGTATTTGACAATGGTTTTGTATCAGATACCAAGAAGCATAAGCTGATAGAAACGCTTAAGGCTTACCGCATATTAATGAATATTTATGGGGTAGAAGCCTATAAAGCATGTGCAACATCGGCCATGCGCGATGCAAGCAATAGTAAAGAGATACTTGCTGAGATATTTGCCGAAACCGGATTTGAAATAAAAATTATTACCGGCCAGGAAGAAGCCAACATTATTTACGAAACCCATATTGCCGAAAAACTAAGTGATAATAAATCTTACCTATACATTGATGTGGGTGGTGGTAGCACTGAGGTTACCTTATTCTCTGATAACCATACCATCTTTAAGGAGTCATTTAATATAGGCACCATACGCCTACTACACGAAAAAGTGACTAATGAGCAATGGGAGCATATGAAGTGGTATATAAAAACCTATGCACGTGGCTACCAGCCACTGGAAGCTATTGGTACAGGTGGAAATATCAATAAAATATTTTCGATTTCTAAGCGTAAGGAAGGCCGGCCCCTACCGCTTGACTTGCTAAAGGATTATTACAAGGAATTGAGTTTTACCCCCCTTGCGGAAAGAAAACACCTCTACCAGTTTCGCGATGACAGGGCCGATGTAATTGTACCGGCATTGCAGATATACATATCGGTGATGCGCTGGGCACTAGCCGAAGAAATATATGTACCCAAGATAGGTCTTGCAGACGGCCTTATTAAGATTTTGTATAGCGAAAGGATGGCAGCGAAGGCGGGGAAGGTGGAAGTGTAAGCAAACTGTTTTTTTTGTCTGGAATTTCATTTTGCCCAGGTTGGCTGGGCATTTGCATGCTATTCAAGTAACCTATTATCACAAATTCCTAGCTTTATCCACCAATATTCCCTTTCGGCGCGGTTTTTGTATCTGTTTATATAAAATGCCGGAAAAAATAATCTTGTTTATATTATACTTGTCTAAAAGTGCGTGTTGGCTGCCATAAATCCATATAAAATATTCCTGTTATTTTGTTGCCTTATGGCGGGGAGGGATGGCATGGCCCAAATTGTGGGTAAGGCTGATACCATTAACTTCAAAAAACTACATTTTACCAATAGTAAGTTCATCAATAATCTGTTCAGGCAGGCAGTGAACTCCGTGAGCCGGAATCCGGGTGATGATAATTATGGCTGGGATATTGGTAAAAGTGAGGCCCCCTATCTAAAATACCAGGGTAAGGTGATTAGGAATATTGATATCCAAACTATCCCCTTTGGTGGCTCCGTTAAGGATAAGAGTAAAGGCAAGAAAAACTTCACCTCCAGAGTGGGTAATAAGCTCCATACCAATACCAAGCAATTTGTAATAAAGGACAACCTTTTTATAAGGGAAAACACCCCCCTGAATGCCTATATGGTTGCGGACAATGAGCGTTACCTGCGTTCGCGCGAGTATATACAGGATGCCCGTATAGAGGTAGTGCCTATTAAGGGTAACCCTGATTCGGTAGATATCAGGGTGTATACCAAAGATTTATTCAGTATCGCCGGAGGTGCGGCATCAGATGCGTTCAACCATATAAATGGGAATATATATGAAGCCAATCTGGCAGGTATGGCACAGAGGATAGAATTCAATGGCTTGTTTGATTATAACCGTAGTCCTAATTTTGGTTATGGAGGATTGTATCGCAAACTAAATGTATTGCACTCATATATTGATGCAACAATAGGCTACAATACCATGAACATAAGCCCTTATACACGTGAGGAAGAAACTACCCAATATTTGTCGTTGACGCGTAACCTTGTCTCCCCATATTCCCGGTTTGCCGGGGGGCTGGTGCTCAGCCATAATGAAGCCTATAATATTTATCATTCCCCCGAAAATATTATTTACAAATATTCCTACGACTTGTTTGATGGGTGGGCTGGTTATAACTTAGGCATTAAAAAACTTACTGCTAAGAATAATACAATTAGGGACAGGCACTTTCTGGCTTTCAGATTTTATGATCGCAATTTTAATTTGTTGCCTAAGCAGGTAACCACTTTTGACCCTGTATTTAATAATTCAAGGGCATATCTGGCCCAGTTCACCTTCTTCAGGCAGGAGTATTTTAAGACTCAATATATCTATGGTTTTGGCACTACTGAGGATTTACCCTATGGATATAATATCTCCTTAACCGGCGGCTGGCACGAGCAATGGATTAATAAGCAATCTCTGCAAAGGCCCTATGCAGGGCTCAATGTGAATCATTATATAACCACCAAGGGTGGTGATTTTATTCAGCTCTATTTGCGTACAGGTGCCTTTATGCATGATGGTCAAATACAGGATGCCAGCTATTTGGTAGGTGCAACTGCATGGAGCAGGTTGCTTTTCCTTGGTAGTACCAAAATAAGGCAGTATATCAATACAAGCTATACCCATCTATATGATAGGGTTACCTATGCGCCTCTACGCCTGGATAATGATTATGGCCCGAGGGGATTTTTGACTGATTCGGCATATGGGTCAAGGAGGTTAAGTGTGCAATTGGAGACAGAATTTTATTTTAAGTTTAAGTTCCTGGGTTTTCAGTTTGCACCTTTCCCTTACGGTGACTTATCGCTTATATCGGGTGAGCACCAGCAATTTAGTAATGCCTCATTATATACTAGTTTAGGCGGTGGGGTAAGAGCCCGAAACCCTAACCTTGTATTTGAAACCATAGAAATAAGGGCATTTTTCTTCCCGGTGGCGCCCGCCAATATGAAGGGATTCAAAGTAGTAGTGAATGCTAATATCAAGTACAAATACTCAAGTAATTATATTACTGCACCTAATCTGGTGCAGTTGAATTGATTATGCCAACAACTCACAGGGCTTCAAACCTGTGATGCGCTTAAAGGCAGTACTGAAATGAGAAATACTGCTATAGCCCAGGGTGTTGGCTACCTCGGTTACCGACAAGCCATGATGTTGCAATAGAACTTTTGCCTTGTTGATACGCATTTCTTGCTGAAACTCGTGAATTGTTTTTCCCAATATTGCTTTAAATCCTTTTTTAAGGTAGCATTCGTTCATGGCTACCTTGCGCGATAACTCCTTGATGGTTATAGCCTGGTCTATGTTTTGTTCCAGATAATTACGGGCATCATTTATTTTCTCGCGCTCACTTTCATACACCAGAAACCTACAGGCTGGTACCGGACAGGCCATAAAGGGGATAGTGATGCACTCTAATGCCCTGCGAAGCAGGTGCATGGCCGTTTGGCTTTGGTGCAGCGATTTTATGAAGGGCGTGGCGGGCAAATCGTTTTGCAATTGCACAAGTAGAGCCCTGGCCTGCGAACATACCGGAAACTGCTGTTCGCTTGATTCATCGAACCTAAAAGGCTGGTTGGCTAATAATAATTCGGGAGGGTACTGTTGGAAGAAAGCCGGTAAAAATTGTAAGGAGCATACCCTGGCATTTATAGAATTGGTTTCCTCAAACTGTAAAAAACATATTTGTAGGCAAAATTCCTCATCATCAATGGGGAATAGGTAAAGCATGCCCCTATCTTCGGGCTGGCCGTCTTCCGGCATTGCTACATCAAGCCATTCTACTAGTATATTGTAGGTAATAGACTGT
This sequence comes from uncultured Bacteroidota bacterium, assembly GCA_903912435.1. GTDB lineage: Bacteria > Bacteroidota > Bacteroidia > Chitinophagales > Chitinophagaceae > Nemorincola. The sequence continues at coordinate 4,522 of CAIWHI010000425.1, forward strand.
TGCAACGTATTCAAAACATGGGTATCCGCTCCTAAAAAGCGGTCAAGCGCACCCGAATGTCTTTGTTTTGAAATGGCAACTGCTGGCATTGCCACAAAGATAAGAACCTGTGGAATGCAAATCGTCATAGTTATGTAGCAGGTTTGATTCAGACTTTACTAATGGGAAATGTTATTATATTTGTTGACACCTTCAATTTATATATGCGCCAATTATTTGTATTGCTTGTACTCCTTGTCCTAATACCAAAGGCATACGCACAGCCAAATGCAACAGTCAAAAAAAGCCCCTGGTCGTTTGAATATCTGGATAGTGTAAATGATACCCACAAAGGTGAAACCTATCCAGGTTTTGAAGTTATAAGCACTGAAGGAAAACTGATAAGCAATGAGACTATTAAAGGTAAGGTTACCTTATTTATTTTTTGGTTTGAGGGGTGCTCGGGTTGCAAACAGGAAATTAATGAACTGAACGCCCTATACAATAGCCTTAAAAATAACCAAGATGTTGAATTTATGGCTCTTACCTATGATGAAAAGGAGAGCCTGCCTGATTTTTTGAAAAAATTCAATATGCATTATCCCGTAGCCACCACGGGCAATATTGCTGAATTCAAGAAGCTATGCTACCACATGGCAAGCCCAAGTATAGTACTATTAGATAAGAAGGGCCAGGTAAATTACCTGGCCCTAAGGTCTGTATCATTTGATGAAGTGGAACACCACGTATCAATAAAAACGTTGTTGGGTATGATAAGGGGATTAATTTAAAGCCCTTAATAGTGCGATTATTTCGTAACCTGGTCACCAAACATCTTTGCGAATTCCTCATCGTTAGACTCCCACAGTTCTATTTTAGTGCCTTCGGGGTCTACAATGTGGGCAAATTTACCATAGTCATATACCTGCATTTCGCCTAGTATTTCTATGCCTTCGTTTTTTAATTCGCCTAGCAACCATTCCAGGTTTTCGACCCTGAAGTTGAGCATATACTCTTTTTCTGATGGGGCGAAGTAGGTAGTTTCCTTTTTGAAGGCAGTCCAGATATTGAATCCTTTCTTTTCCGGTTCATCGGAATGCCTCCATTCGAAAGTGGCACCATAATCATCAGTGTTCAGACCCAAGTGGCTTTTATACCATTCCCTTATTGCTGCCGGATCCTGGCATTTTACAAATATTCCACCTATGGCGGTCACTCTTTTTGGCTGGGACATATTGTCAAATTTTGTGTGCTAAATTTAAAAAAAGTCCTGATTATTAATCAGGACTTAATATTATTTTTCAATAAAATTAATAACTATCTATCCAGACATTTATTGCCTGAAAATATTGGGTGAAAAGTAGCCTGAATTAGAGTATCAGATTGCCGAAATCATTGAGTTTCTGGGCAAGAACAGTTTTGTTAGTGGCCATATCTTCTTTAAGGTGCATTATTTCATAATACACTTTGTACTGCGCATTTACAGCAGTCATGATACGTGTTTTTTCAGCCTCATTGCCCGCATCAACTGCAGCATGATATTTAGCCTTAAGTTCTTTGAACTCAGTCTTCATAACATCATGAACCAGATTCCACTGGGTTTTGGCCAAATCAATTTTGTTTGCACCAACTAACGAATTTAGCTGATCCACCTTAGTAGTATAATCGGCTTTTGAAACTGCTGATTGGGCAAAAGAGTAAGTACAGGTGGCTGCAAAAAGGCAGCATAAAAGAAGTAGACGTTTCATTGCTATATTTTTTTTTAAAATTACACAAAAATGATTTAAAAACAACTATTCATTATCTAAGACAGTAGCCCCCCCCCCATACAGTTGGGTCATATACCGTAAAGATGGTGAGATAATTATTTTCCCCATATTAAGACGGTCCCATTTTTTGTCTACAGCCTCAATAGTCGCCATATCAGCCGCAATTATATTTGGCCATGGTCTGTCAAAGTTATCTAATTTTTTTGATTTACGTGTACCATCTAATCCTAAAATATTTTTTTCCGCACCACCATAAAAATTATCTCTTTTGGGGTCCAGGTTATTGCAGAAGCGCCATAGCACATCGGCAATATCGGCGGCATTTACCGTATGTTCTACATAAAGTATCATTTTGAACCCCTCAAAACCTGCTTGTTGTGTCAATTTTTCATGTAATTCTCTTACATGTCCTGGCCGGTCTTTGAGCACAGATACAAACAATACACCTATACCCCATGCCCGCGCTAGTTTATCGTTGACGCTGGTTATCTCAGGGAAGGTAGCCATAATATTCTCCTTTGAGAAAGATGGTGCTATTTTAAATGGCAGTAATGGTGTACTTATCTCCTCATCAAGCTTGCGGGTGCCATCTATGCACATCTTACCACCAAAACCCATTTTAGAGCAACTATGGTCCAGCACATCCATAGGACCCTGACTGAAGTAAACATCGGTCACCGGGTTTATATTATTGAATACATATCGGGTTAGCGACTTGTAGTCATCTATTTTTATCCCACTTTCGGCTGGCCCATCAGACAATACCAGTATTTTGTTGAACATCATCTGCCCGGCACCCCACATGGCATTCATCACTTTTGCTCCCTGGCCGGCATATTCTTTATTTATGGTAGCTATTACGAGATTATGAAACACACCCTCCACAGGCATATTCATATCGGTAATCTCGGGCACCATAGTCATTTTAATGGGGGTAAGGAAAATACGCTCTGTAGCCTTCCCTATCCATGCATCTTCCTGAGGTGGTATACCAACGATAGTGGCAGGGTAGATGGCATCTTTACGATGGGTAATAGCGGTAACATGAAACCTTGGATACCAATCGGGCAGGGAATAATATCCTGTATGGTCTCCAAACGGGCCTTCCCAAATCAGGTCTTCCATTGGGTCTACATAACCCTCAATAATAAAGTCGGCATCAGCAGGCACCTCAATCTCGGGTTGGGTAATGCATTTCACCAATTCCACTTTTTTCTTACGCAGAAAACCGGCTAACATGTACTCATCCACATTTTCGGGTAAGGGAGCTGTAGCAGAATAGGTATAAATGGGGTCACCACCCAGGGCAACGGC
>CAIWHI010000426.1 GCA_903912435.1 uncultured Bacteroidota bacterium
ATGCAACCCCAAAATATGAGGGCATTGTAACCAAGAAGTCCCCTTCCATAGACCCTTATACAGGTTTATTTACTATTGACATTAAGATTAATAGTGCTGATAAGAAGGGCATTGCTACAGGTATGTTTGGAAAGGCTACAATAAAAACAGGCCCACAAAAAGCAGTTACAAAGGTGAACCAATGGTTGATACCCTATGATGCACTATTAGATGCTGATGGAAAAATTGGGTATGTTTTTGTAACAAATGATGGTACAACGGGCTCAAAAATCAAGGTAACAATAGGTGCAATAGAAAAAGACAAGGTTTTGATAACCGGCGGGTTGGAAAATGTGCAGCAACTAATAGTATCAGGCAACGCCTACCTTACCGATAATAGTCCAATCAAAATTATCCAGTAACCTGATAAAATTTCTAAAATGAAAATCTCAATTTATGCGGTGAAGAATTACCAGTTCACCCTGGTTATCTTCATCATGATTATAGCGGTGGGCCTTACGACCATCCTCAATATGCCCCGGTCGGAAGACCCTGAGTTGATTGCCCCAACCTTTCCGGTTATAATAGTTTATCCGGGTACCAGCCCCAAGGATATGGAAGAACTGGTAGTGGATCCACTTGAAAAGGAAATTACAGGCCTTGATGATATAAAACGTGTAAGAACTACAATTGGTGATGGTGTGGCACTATTTTTTGTAGAGTATAAATACAGTAGTGATGTAGACTCTAAGTATCAGGAAGTAGTGAGGGTGGTAAATAGTAAGCGTAGCGAATTGCCGGCTGACATATTGAGTATTGATGTGCAAAAGTGGCAACCATCGGATGTGAACATACTTCAAGTGGCCCTGATATCAGAAAACGCATCAAGGGACAAACTAAATTTATATGCAGGAAGGCTCCAGGATAGGTTGGAACAGCTAAAACAACTTAAAAACGTTGAGGTACATGGCCTACCCGACCACCAAGTGAAAATAGAGGTAGCACTTGAGAAAATGGCACAAATGCATATCTCTTTCAATGCCATAATGGGGGCATTGCAGAGTGAGATGGCTAATATTCCAGGCGGCAGTGTAGATGCAGGTAATAAAACTTTTAATATTAAGACCAATAGCAATTACAGGTCTATTGATGAAATTAAGAACACCATAGTATATGCAGCTAATGGTAAAAACATTGCCCTGAAGGATATTGCCAACGTATATTATGGTTATGAGGAAGATAAATACCATACCAGGCTTAATGGCCACAGGTGCGTATTTGTAGTAGCTGCCCAAAAGGATGGAGAAAACATAAGTCAAACACAAAAAATCTACCTGCCTGAAATTGAGAAATTCAAGAAAACTTTGCCATCAAACATAGACATGGTTCTCCATTTTGACCAGGCAGACAATGTGAATAAGCGATTGAGCGGTCTAGGTGAAGATTTCTTATTGGCTATTTTGTTGGTGGCAGTTACCCTATTACCACTTGGTGGCAGGCCTGCATTAATTGTGATGATTTCAATACCGCTTTCCTTATCCATTGGCATTGTATTACTGAATATGTTTGGGTATAACCTGAATCAGTTGAGTATTGTTGGATTGGTTGTGGCTTTGGGTCTATTGGTAGATGATAGTATTGTGGTGGTTGAAAATATAGAACGCTGGATGCTGCAAGGGCATACAAGAATGGAAGCAACCTTGCTTGCTACCAAACAAATAGGTTTGGCAGTAGTAGGATGCACGGCTGCCCTA
>CAIWHI010000427.1 GCA_903912435.1 uncultured Bacteroidota bacterium
ATCATCAGAACTATTATAACCAAAATGGAGAGCAAGGGTATTGCCAGTTTGTAGTTAAGCCTAAGGTGGAAAAATTTAAGAAAGTGTTCAGGGATAAGCTGAAAAGCAATTAATATTCCTATACTATAGAGTAGGATAGAAACAAATAATATTTAGGGTTTGGTAAACGTTTGTTTTCCAAACCCTATTTTTGTTTATATAAAAGGTACTACCTTTAACTATTACCAGCACACAAAATTGCAAACACAACATGCCTCCAATAATTACCATACGCCACCTGAACAAAAGTTATGGCGAAAAGCAAGTTTTAAAAGACATTAACCTCACAATAGAGTCGGGCCAGATAATAGGGTATATCGGGCCTAATGGTGCTGGTAAATCTACTACAGTAAAGATTCTCACTGGTATTATACAGGAGTACGAAGGAGAGGTGATGGTATTCGGTAAAAACCTAAAAGAAAATGTGTTGGAGGTAAAAAGTAAGGTGGGCTATATACCCGAACTTGCTGAACTCTACGACCTGCTCACCCCCCGCGAATACCTTGCCTTTATAGGTAAGCTCTACCACCTTAGCGATAGTGTGATAGAAGACCGCAGCCGTAAAATGTTAGATAGTTTCGGCCTGCTCGGTAATATAGACCAGCGAATGGATAGCTTTTCAAAGGGTATGAGGCAAAAGGTGCTCATTACATCTGGCCTCCTGCACAACCCCTCAATAGTTATTATGGATGAACCATTATCGGGCCTCGATGCCAATGCGGTGATCCTGGTGAAGGAATTACTACAGGCATTGAAACAGGAAGGGAAAACCATTTTTTATTGCTCTCATATGATGGATGTAGTGGAAAAAGTAAGTGACAGGATTATCCTCATAAACAATGGAACCATTATAGCCGATGGCACCATCGAAGATTTAAAAGCGGGGACTACTGATTCTTTAGAGCAGATTTTCTCAAGGCTCACCTCCACCGGCAACCAAATGCAGCGTGGCGACGACCTCGCAGCAGCCATGAATGGATAGGAGGGGGATAATGACATTTAACACCAAATGTTTATTAATAGCAATTTTTGCTATTCTTGGAGAAGTTGCATTAAGGAATTTGTGTTTTAACTTTTAACTTTTACCTTTGAAATGAACAAAATACTACTATATCTGGTAATGTTGCCATCAGCACTATGGGAAAGCCTGGGTGCCGATATTGAGCAGCTAAGAGCCATCCTCAATGTACGGTTGATGCTTGACGACCGTAAGCCATCACCAATAGGCAGGCAGAGCAAGGTGAAAAAGGATCGCAAGAACGGCAGCCTTATGAATGCCCTAACATTCTGTTTTATGGGGTTTATTTACATGTTTCCTATAATGATGGTCCCAGATAGGGTATATTCAATGACTCTTTATTTCGGAATGTTGCTAATGGCATTAACATTGATGCTCATTACCGACTTTTCAAGTGTGCTTTTCGATAGTCGCGACAAATTTATACTTTCCCCCCGGCCGGTTAACGACCGTACAATAGTTTTGGCAAGGTTACTCCATATAGTTATATATCTTTTTAGGGCTATAGTGCCGCTATCATTGCCAGGGTGGATAATGGTAGGGTATATGGATGGATGGAAATCGGCTACCATATTTGTTTTGCCCCTGGTGATGATGGTGTTGATGGCCTTGTTTTTAATGAATGGGTTATATCTATTGATACTGAGATTGGCAAAGCCGGAAAAGTTTAAAGATGTGATTAACTATTTCCAGATTATCACCTCCATAGCTTATTTCACAAGTTTTTATATCTGCCAGCGGGTGTTTATCACGCCGAGTTCGCAGGGGTGGGATATTAGCAAGTACCCATGGATTAAATACCTTCCATCTTATTGGTTAGGGGTTTTTTGGGCTTGGGTGGGTTATCCGGTAGCTTTGGCAGGCACAAAATTTTATGCCATCCTTGCCATTGTATTCCCCTTGTTTTTTATATATGTTATTATCAGGTATCTGGCACCGCAATTTGCACAGCGCATGGCCGGTATTGACGTTACCGAACAAGGGCAAGGCGGTGTTGCTAAAAAACAAAGCTCTAAAGTAATTAGTAATAAATTAGCAGCATTGATGAACCGTACCGATGATGCCAGAGCAGGGTTTATTATTTCATGGATCCAAACCTCGCGCAGCAGGTCGTTTAAGATGAGGGTGTTTCCCACATTCGCCTATGTGCCTGTGTATTTTTTCTTCAATCTTACAGCCAGTCGCAACTCTCTTTCCTATGCGTTCCGGCATATGAGCGAACATAATAATTACCTCGTACTTCTCTATATGACCGCATTTGCCATGATTTCGGCACTTACCTACCTCACTACTTCCGAGCAATATAAGGCGGCTTGGGTATATTATGCATCTCCTCTTAAGGTTCCTGGCCGCATAATGGTGGGGGCATTCAAGGCTGTGTGGGTTAAGTACTTTATCCCGTTTTTTATGGCTATTTCCATATTTGTAATTTATACCTGGGGGGCAAGGGCAATTTGGGATGTGATTCTGGCATTGGTAAATGTGACACTATTTGTAGCCTGCATAGCCCGCATCAGTTTCAGGCATCTACCATTTTCTATCATGGAGCAAATGAAGCAGGGTGGGGGCAGGATTGTGAAGTCAATGTTGTCAATGACAATTCCGGCAATACTTGGTTTTGGTCATTATTTTGCACTGGATATGCTTTGGTTAAAGCTCATTTTCCTGGTGCTTTCCTCAATATTACTATGGTTGGTAGTAGATAGTTATGCAAGAACAACCTGGGCAAACATGATTAAGGGTGAAGATGAGTAAAGGTTAGCCCCTCAAAGAACCAGGGTAAAATAGAAAATTTAATGGATGTAGAGACGCATTGAATGCGTATCATTCGCGCCGGTGGAGAATACTAAAATGTACAAAATCAATTATTTAACCAGACTTTATTTTTAAACAACAGCATATACATCTAAGCTGTTTTCTAAAACTTACCCTGTCTTTTTGAGCGGATAAAGTAAAGGAGTATGATATTCTCTATCACACTCCTTTACTAATTATGTATTTTACTTATTCTACAATA
>CAIWHI010000428.1 GCA_903912435.1 uncultured Bacteroidota bacterium
AGTTTTATATTAAGGGTAGCATAGGTAATAGTAATGATCCTATTAGACTGGATATTACTGATATGCCGGGCAGGGTTATCTACAGGAAAACAATAACGAATACCAGAGGCAGTATCAATGAATTGATACAACCGGGACAATTGGTTAGTGGTACTTACTTGTTGAATATTCATTCCTTAGGTGCAAATAAGATAATAAGGTTTGTGGTAGAGTAGGGTATTGCCTTAATCTAAATAAGGTTGATTACTTTTGACTCTATGCCCCAATTTCAATCATTTATCAATAGGCTCCTTAAATCACGGTTTAAGGAGCCTACTTATTGGTGGCTGGTATTGGTTTTTTGTTTGGCACTTATTGTTACCTTGGTATTTAAGGATTTCCTTATTCATGAAAAATACTATTTATTTCATGGTATAGCCTGCGATACCTATGATTTCTCTTATCCCTATATTCATCATCTCGCCAGGTATATAAAGACAAATGGCTTGCCTAAATGGTCATTCAGCTTTGGCATGGGGCAAAATTTGTTGCCCTTTTCCTTGTCTGACCCTTTTGACTTGTTTCTATTTCTGGGTGGGGAAAAGAATGTATTGGGTGGTTTGTTTTATAAGGAATTAGCCAAAATAATTATAGGTGGTCTGCTATTCTATAATTATCTCCGCTTGCTTGGCTACACTGGTTTTACACGTACCATTGGTGCCTTATCCTTTGCTTTCTGCGGCTTTATGATAGTAGGGGGTATGTGGTATCGGTTTTCGGCTGAGGTGGATATGTTGGTGATTTTGTTGGTGGGGTTTGAGCTACTATTTACAAAAGGCAGGTGGCAATTATTTCCTTTCGCAATATTTATCATTGCAATTTCACAGCCATTTAATTTATACCCCTACGGCTTGTTTTTATTTTCCTATAGCCTTTTTAGGTGCTTTCTAACTGGTGCTTTCACATTCAAAAACATATTTACTTTATCAGCAAAAATGGTAGGATTGGGTGTTTTAGGTATTTTAATGGCAGCACCAATGCTATCTGAGAATATTGTTCAGCTGATGGAAAGCCCCAGGGGAAGTGGGGTAGTATCTTATGCCCATGAATTATCCTCAATACCGGTATTTTCATTGGTTGATAAAACTCAATTAGGGACCTTTATTCTCAGACTATTTTCAAACAATATTTTGGGTGCGGGTTCAGGTTTCAAAGGGTGGCATAATTTTTTGGAGGCACCACTTTTGTATTCAGGCTTGCCAACCTTATTACTGTTTCCCCAGGTATTCGTAATCATCAACAAAAAGCAGAAAATTTTCCTGTCTATCTTTCTATTGGTTTGGATGATCCCCGTTATTTTTCCTTATTTCAGATATGCATTTTGGTTCTTTTCAGGTGATTATTACCGGGCTTATTCATTTTTTATAGCATTGATATTATTGTTTTGCGCTTTATTGGCACTTAATAAAATTTTTGAAAAGAAGACCATTAATACGAAGTTATTGCTTTATACATTTTTATGCCTGCTCGGATTCCTGCTTTTTCCCAGGCTTTTGGGTTCTATAGGTGAGGGAATAATTAAATCAGATGTTTGGTTGGTATGTGTAGTA
>CAIWHI010000429.1 GCA_903912435.1 uncultured Bacteroidota bacterium
CATTAAGGCCTTGTATTTTAATGCCAGGTACACGATGTGGCAGGCTGGTGTTTATTTGGTTAATGATGTTTTCAGAAATGTCGATAGGGTAGTAGGTGATGTCTTTATTGATAGCTAATAATTCCCTCAGCAGGTATTCAGACTTTGTGCAATCACCAGGCCCAAGTTCTATCAGGTCGAAATTAGCTAGATTGCTTTGAATAGTTTGCGCAATTTTATTGCTTTGGTTTACAAAAATGTCCAATTCGCATTTGGTGAGGTAATATTCGGGGCAATCCATTATTTCCCTGAATATGAGGTCGCCTTCCTCATCATAAAAGTATTTTGAGTTCAATGATTTGGAAGGTGCAGTAAGCCCTTCCCAAACATCCTTTAAAAATTCATTCATGGTAGTGTGCTATTTAGCAAGCCTAAGGCCTGTGTATTGCCAGCGAAGGTAAGGATGAAAAAAGTTCCGGTAAGTATTTCTACTATGATTGGGTGGTGTTACTTCCGATGCCCCACGTAATACCATTTGATTTACCATAAACTTACCATTATACTCACCAACAGCACCTGCGGCTTTTGCAAAACCGGGGTAGGGTAAGTAGGCACTATTGGTCCATTCCCAGCGTTGTTCCCAATTGAACAAGCCAGAAGCGGCCTCCCATTCAAATTCGGTAGGTAATCTCATTGCTTTCCAGGCTGCAAAAGCTGATGCCTCGTAAAAGTTGATATGGCAAAGTGGTGTATAAAGATCAACTTTTTGAAGCCCATTAAGAGTGTAATTATGCCATTCGTCATTTATCAGGTACCAATACATTGGGGCGGAACAATTATTTTTCTTCACCCAATCAAGCCCTTCGGCATGCCAATAGGTATGATTGGCATATCCACCATCATTAATGAAATCCAGGTACTCCCGATTAGTAGCCAGTTCTGATGCAATTGAATAGGCATTAAGGTATACCTTGTGCCTTCCCAGTTCATTATCGAAACAAAATTCAGTGCCATCATAACCTATTTCATAGATGCCTTCGGGTATATTTATCCAGTCAGATGGTCCTTTTTGAAGTGCTTTATCAATAGGTACTGCCATATAAGCAGGAAATAGTGGGTTATGACCTAAGATATATTTAATGTCAGTCATTAGCAATTCCTGATGCTGTTCCTCATGATTCAATCCCAGAATCAGGAGGTCTTTCAAATCAGTACTTAAGTCATTGCCTAGCAATTCGTTCATTGCCTTATCTACATGCTTTCTATAAGCATAAATATCTTCTACCGATGGCCTGCTTAGATTGCCCCTGTCAGTACGTATTACCCTTGCACCAAGGGTTTCGTAATAACTGTTGAATACAAAATTGTAATGGGAGTCGAATTCTGTATATCCCGGTAAAAAGGTCTTTAATATCATGGTTTCGAAAAACCACGTGGTATGCCCAAGGTGCCATTTTGGTGGGCTGACATCTACTACAGGCTGCACCACATAATCTTCAGTTTTCAGTGGTTGGCATATTTGTTCGGTACGTAGTCTTACCTCACTATATTTATCATTGAGACTCATTGTTGCAATTTCGTTTAAACTTATAATCCTTGCAATTAGTTTTTTATCACTTTTTTGTATTGTATACCTTGTTCATTCTTAACCATCAGGCAGTAATTTCCGCTGGGTAGATTACCAATATTAATACTTCTATTATTCATGCCCACCTTTTCCTCATAGGTAGATTGGAGAAATATCCTACCTAATAAATCACTGAGTACTAACTCGTAATGCCCTGATTGGGTGGAATTAAATGTTAGGTTGATTTCATTAATAGCGGGGTTTGGGGCAATGTTAATTTCATCATTTAGTTTGGTGGTGCTTTCAATAGATGCACCCACACAGGTTTTAATACCATAAAATATAATAGAACTCATTCCATTTGCTATTAGCGATAGTCCGAAATTATATTCAAATACAGCTATTGTGTCAGGTAAAATAAAATAAACTGTATCTGCTAAGTTACCTCTCATTACCCCCGTACTATTCCATCCGTAAGACTTTACGTAAAAATTGCCAATTTGGAACCACAATAATATGATTGGGTAATTTGTAGCCATTTGCCAATCATCGCCATAACCTGCACCTTCAGATATGCCATTAAAACCATGGCCAATAACCCTGAAAGTATCACAACCTAACATGGTAACATCATTGACTTTTGGTCGCCATTCATAATTTGGCTCGCCATCAGGCATGTATTCATAGTATTGCCGATCTCCAATTCGTGAGTATAAAACACTGCCGTCCGGCAAATCCAGAAAATGAAATACATAGGTTGGTAGGGGCAGAGAATCCTGACCATTGGGTGCTTTTATTTTTATAAAAGAATCAGTGCGGTAGTCAAACTCATAGAACCAGGAGGGGGTAGGGAAGTGGTCTGCTGAAGTGGGTACCGGTGAAAGTACACAAAGCAATTTGCCATTTTTCATCATGGCTGCTGGTCCGTCAGGAGCGCCAAGTCCTGCAGGCATATGTGGACCAGTGGCCCATATTCCTGGGCTGGTAGTACCAGATGGGGTATAATAGGCAGTATTTCCTGTAGCACCCAGAAAAAATGCCCTGCCATCAGGCACAAGAACTCCTGCCCCGGTTTCAGCACCAAAGTTATCATATAGTGCCACTGGTACATTTGCATCATGTATCCACAATCCGGTAGATGGAATATACCTTTCGGAAGTAAGCCTTTGCATATCTACAAATAGTATGCTTTCATCTGGTAACTTCACCCAGGCAGCCTCGTCATGGTTACCTAAAGATGAAGGGGCTGAGGAATAGGTATTAGCAAGCGGGTCATAAAGAACATTTTGTAATGCTGTAGGTTGAACCAGAGCCTGTAAAACCTTGCCATCAGGTAATATTTCCGAATTGCCATCTAAAATTTGATCGGAAAAACCTGGTAGAGATGGTGCCATTGTCCATGTATTGGTAATTGGGTCATAGACTTCACCTTTGTTAATCCCAGTGCCGAATTCACCACCAGCCACATATACACGCC
>CAIWHI010000430.1 GCA_903912435.1 uncultured Bacteroidota bacterium
AAGTATGTAAATAGGCTTCCACCGCCGCCGGACCACCATCCATTGCGAAAATCACATTGCTTGTTACATTATCACTCTGACCTATGGAATAGGCCAATGCCTCAGGTATAATTAGGTCAAATGGGGCCTTTGGATGGTCTTTTTGCAAGCTACTATGTGTATATATCGTAAGGTCATAGGGTGTTATATGCACCCTTGCACTACGATCCAATTTACCCTCATCCACCAAATGTAGCAGTGTAATAGCCTGTGGGAATTTGCATACACTCATCAAGGCATAATGATAGTGGCCATTCACACTGAGCGTATCACCATTTCCCAGGTGCATTACCGCCACACCTATATTCAGGTGCTTCTGCCCTATGTAGGAAGCGATTTTATTGCGAAGGGTATCATTGCTTTTTGATTTGGTAACACCATCTACCACCGGGCCTGAAGCTGGTTGGTGATTATTACCGCCGCAGGCTGCAAGTAACAATAATGATATTAAAAGGGTTGAGATAAATTTGAGTCGCATATCTTGATTGAATTCTCAGGAATAAAGGTAAGGAAAAATGAATAATCCGCAATAAATACCAATCTGTTCATTTGGCTCCGGTATTACCAATCATATACTTAACCATATTTAATCTGCACTACGTAACTTTGAATACAATGAATACTAAAATCCAAACCCATGGGCTTAGATATCAGCATAGTTAAATTATTTATGCCTACCGAGGATTTATTAAAGCAAGTAATCGAAAAAACATATGGTGACTATTACCTCCTCAATGTAAAAGACCATCCGGAACTACTTATTTTTAAAAATTATCTTGTTTTAGCTCCTGTAGAACGTATTGATATTGAGGGCACATTCATTCAAAGATGTCTTAATTTGAGTGATTACGTTAATAAAGGTGTTTTATCTGTTGATGGAATTGCATATTTCAATTTTGAAAAAATATCAGACAAAACCACTCTTAAAATACCCTACAACGATATTCTTCTAAAAACTGAAGTAGAAGAATGCCTTATAGAAAAATCAATTGGTTACCAAAGAAAAGGGGCTAATTATAAATTTTACGAAGATGATATGTGGAATCTACCAATTGTAGCCGACTATAAGACACTCCTTCATCATTGGGATATTTACTTTTCTGAAACAGCCTCTGATAGACAAAATTTCAAAGAAAACATTGTTGATAAGTTTATTGAAGGCGAGACATTTGTATGGTATGGGTAAATATTTTGTTGTGCTACAAGTTCCGTATTTTACTATTTGTTTTACTACCACAATACCAACAGGTTATTATATATAATTTAGCACCATGGAATTTAGGTACAGATAGAAACAATCTACGAATGCGACCTGGAAAGAGCATTTAAATCACCTATGCTTTGCGATGTCACAAAAGTTCATACAGGTTTCGGGCTAATGCCTAAAATAACTCATGTAACTAATGATGAAAAATGGAGCCAACCCGGCTCCATAAAAAAAAGTATATGCTGGTAAATCCTTGACTCAAAAAGGTGGTTATGTTTCTATAGATAAAGTTATTGAGCGCTTAGAAAACAAATACTGGTAGATAGAGGTTTATGATTTTCAATCCAGGATATTAGGCTTTTACAAATTTGTAGGTAAATGGGAAACATTAGCTATTGACCCTCAAAAAACAAAGATCATTTACTCCTATACCTTATACAGCAATTCTAAAATTTTCTACCCATTTAATTGGCTATTTGCAAATCTATTTTGGAAAACATACATGAAACAGGTTTTGGAAAATATAAGGAAGCTCATAATGCATAATGAGCCCTACAAATACCCCTAAATTACTTTTAGAAATTTACCTTCCCAAAATCCCCTTTAGCTTATAATAAATCAATACCCTTTCCCCATTTCCACCAAATTCCTTATTTTTAACCATGTGTTATAAAATAGCCACACCTAAGCAGGATATACTAAGGGAATACCTTGTAAACCAGGGAATAAGCGTAAAAAACTATCCACATTACTATCATGCCGATGGTTTCGGCAATCCCTTACTGCCACTTACCACATCCGAAGCACCAAATATTGTGCAACCAGGAATGTGGAAATTACTCCCCCACTGGGTAAAAACTGAGGCTGATGCTAAAAAATATGCCAATACTCTCAATGCTACATCCGAAGATATTTTTGAAAAGGCCAGCTTCAAACCCTATGTAAATAAGCAACGCTGCCTGGTATGGGTAGAAGGCTTCTTTGAGCCCCACCACCCAAGTGCCAAGGTCACTGTACCCTACTATATAAAAATGCTGGATGGAAGCCCTATATCATTGGGAGGTGTTTATAGCAAATGGCTGAATCATGATACCGGCGAAGTAATTATCACATTTACCATTATCACCACTCCTGCTAACGAATTAATGAGCCGTATTCACAACGATAAGAAAAGAATGCCCCTCATTATTGCCCCTGGAGACCGAAACCGTTGGCTAGGAAAATTGAGCAAGGAAGAAATTACAGAAATGATGCATCCCCTGCCCGATGGCATGCTAAATGCCTATGCTGTAAGCAACCTTGTTTATAAGAAAGGTGTAGATGCCAATATACCAGAGATAACCTTGCCGGAGGGTGTGCCATCAATATTTTGATAAATAATTAAACCAACTAGGCAACTAGACCAATATTCTTTTCAGGTTAGTATTTATTTATTTTTGTTCCAGTATCTTGCTAATACCCGCCCGTAATTCAGTCAAATCCCGACTAAAGTGTGCTTTCATTTTAGAAATATCAGGTTGGCGTCTGGTCATATCACCTTCTTTCAAAGGTGGCTGATATTTTATGGTAGACTTCGATCCGGTAAGTTCTATAATTAATTCTGCCAGTTCCTTTATTGTGACTATTACATCACTGCCCACATTAACTACCTCATTGATTAATAAATTCCCCTGCAAAAGAAGGACAGTAAAATCAACATTATCCTCAATATAACAAAAAGTTCTTGTCTGGCTACCATCTCCATAAATAGTTAATGGTGAACCCTTTATAGCTTGATTAATAAATTTAGAAATCACAAAATCTGGTGATTGTTTGGCCCCATAGGTATTGAAAAAACGTAAAATCGTATAATCAATACCATATTCCTGCAGGTAAGTACGGCAAAAACACTCCCCTACATTTTTCACTACAGCATAGGGCAACCTTGAATTTAATGGAGTTTCATATTCATTTAATGGTAAGTGCACCGGTTCACCATAAATTTCTGATGATGACGATAAAAACACCCTCTTTACTTTGCACTTTTTTGCCAATGAAAAGACGTTCTGAAACCCAATTATATCGTCAATTACCAGTTTAGGATTCTGAATAGTCCTATTTACACCCACTACAGCCGCATAATGAAAAATATATTCAAACTCAAAATCATTCATCAAGCTAGAAAACAGATGTGTATCATTTACATCGCAATTAATAAACAGGCAATGTTCGCCTTTTGGCAAATTCGACTGTACACCTGTTGATAAGTTATCAACCATTACAATAAAATACTCATTCAATTCTAATAGTCTGGTTGCCAAACTACTCCCAATAAACCCGGCTGCACCAGTAATCAATATATTTTTCTTGGCCACTTCTATTATCATATTTTTTTCGCTCACTTTTTTTTATTCCAAGACAGATTTAAAAGCCGATTGCTATCCCATGTATTTAAATTACTTGATGAGGCAAACTCATAACAAATTGATTATATCCCAAATCATTTATAGAATAGGTGAGGCTACCTTTGTGAATACTTACAATACGTTGCGATAAAACCAGACCCAATCCAAACCCCTTTACCATTGTACTATTTCCACCTCTAAATGAATGCATAAATAATTTTATGCGCTCATTTTCCTCTATTACCTCACCATCATTACTTATTTTAATTTCAACAGCATTTTTTGCTGCTGAAATCTCAATATTCGGCTTCTTACTATCTGAAAAATTGACTGCATTTTTCACTAAATTCATCAATGCCATTTTTATCATCCTGCTATTCCCCATTACCATCAAATCACTTTCATCCTGGGTATTGGTAATGTTAAAATCGAAACTCACCTTATCGTTTAGGAAACTAATTTCATCCATACACTCAAATACAATTTCATCTATCCTTAACGACTCAAAATTCACAATAGCCAATTTTGTCTCCATCTTTGATATGTCAAGTAGAGCAGTAATAATATTCGACAATTCCATAATGGAATCTTTCTGAAATTGCATACTCATCCGCAACAACTCACTATTATTCTCAGCCAGCGATCGTTCTGCATTGGCCATCATTATCGCAAGTGGGGTCTTTAACTCATGCGATAAATGGCCAATATAATGAACCTGAAATTTGAATGCATTTTCAACCTTTTCTAAGAGCCCATTAAACTTATTTGCTAAAAACCCAATTTCATCATCCGCAAACATATGATTGATTCGTACTGATAGGTCGTCAGGAGAAATTTTTTCAACATCTTCTGCCAATATGGTGATTGGTTTGGCTATAATTTTTGAAAGAAAAATGGATAAAATTATTATCAATAGGGTTACAATAAAAAATATAGTAATTAATGACATTGCTAAAAAGTGAATTTTAGTTTTGCCAAACCGGTCATATGCTTTTACCACACCATAATAGGTCCTATTACTATCTATAAACCTAATGCCTAGCAACTCATACTCATCTTCAAATACATTAAATATTTTCTCACCCTTGTTTAGTCGTTTTACTATATATTCATACTGTAACGGATTACTTGAATCAACATTTTTATATATCAATCCACCTGTTGAATCAAATAGAAATACTTTTTTATCTTTTAGGTTACCAATTGCATTTACATCAAAAACATTGAGCAGATCCCTGTCAATTCGGTTAAATTGAAGAATCATTTTAAAACCTGTAACAATACGTTCAGTTAAGCGCTCATGGAAAATATCCTCCCTATTATCTTCCGAATACCCATAAATAAAAATGTAGGATATACCTAATAAGGTGGTAAATACAACAGTATAAATCAAGGCTAATTTATTCCGGAGTTTCAAATGCCTAATCCACTGCCATATAGTAGCCATATCCTATCCTCGTTTTTATTAGTTTTGTTTCATAATCCTTATCAATTTTGTTCCTCAGCATATTGATAAACACTTCTATCGTATTTGAATTGGCATCAAATGTTGTACCCCATACTATCTGCAACAATTGCTTTTTAGTTATCGGGTTCCCATTAGCTGCTACCAATAAGTTGATAATCTCATATTCCCTGGGTGTCAGTTTAATTAGTTTGCCATTTCGGTATACCTCTTTACTATTATGATTCACCACCAGATCGGCAATTAGCGAATTCTTAAGTGCATAATGTTCAGATCTTTTAATAAAAACACTAATACGAGCCAAAAGCTCCTTAAAATAAAATGGCTTAGTTACATAATCATCGGCCCCCATATCAAACCCCGTTAATTTATCTTCCAACTCACTATAGGCTGTAAGCATTATTATCGGCGTACTTATTTGTTTCTTCCGTATTTCCTTTGTCAGTTCATATCCATTTTTACCAGGCATATTTATATCTAATAATATACAATCATACTGGTTTCTGGTAATCAACCTTTCAGCAAGCACACCATCGAACGCTACATCAACTTCAAATTTCTCTAAAAGTAGCTGATGCTTAATATCATTCGACAAATTAAAATCGTCCTCAACCAACAAAATCTTCATACAAGTTGCTATTAATTACCTACAGGCTTGACTATTTTAGGGTAACAATTGTAAAGATAACCCAGACTTACAATCTCATTACGATCTTAAGTACATTTTTATGTCGCTTAAGGTGTTATTAAGGTTGGTTAAAGTTATTTTGCCTCATACTAATAAATAGATTTTCAACTCACTTTGTTAGTTTTTTTTATAATACACTATCCGGGATTTCAAATTTACCAAACATAGACTCAGAAATTTGCATGATTTTAGCTAATCACTTTTGAACTAAAAGTAAGTCGTATATGCCTTATAAAAAACGTTTTACCGCAATACCAATTGAAAATTCTTTACTAAGTAATCAAAATGGTTCAGCCTTTAGATTGTCGTTTACCAATAATATCGTTATTGTTTATTCCATATTTCTATTTGTAAGTGCTATTGCCTTATATACCAACACCTTAAAAAATTCGTTTGCTATTGATGATGAAGAAGTCATCCTAAAAAATAGCTATGTCCAAAAAGGCTTTGCTGGTATACCGGCTATATTAGCTACACCTCATCTTCATGGGTATTCTACCTTACCAAATGAAACCTACAGGCCTCTTTCTTTGGTGTTTTTTGCTATTGAACATCAGTTTTTTGGGCTGCAGCCGTTTATTGGCCACTTGATGAATATCCTATTTTTCGGCCTGTGCGTGGTAGTTCTTTTTCAATTTCTTATAAGGCTGTGTGGTAAAGAAAAAATTCAAATTGCATTAATTGCCTCATTGATATTCTGTGTGCATCCTATTCATACCGAGGTTGTCGCCAATATTAAAAGTTTTGACAGTCTGTTATGTTTCTTTTTCGCAATTATTTCATTAATCCTATTCGATGAGTATTCAAAGGCAAGTGCGAACAAATTTCTCTTTCTGAGTGCTATAGCCATGTTCCTGTCCCTTATTTCCAAGGAAGATTCTATAACTTTTATATTTATTGTCCCACTAATATTTTTAGTCCTCAAAAAAGTAAATAAATTACAGTCTTTAAAGATTTTAGGAGCAACTCTACTACCTGCCATTACTTTTATTTGCTTGCGGGCTATCGTACTTATTGCAAATAATAATGAAATAATCAACATTAGCCCTATTCAGAATGCATTATCAGGTGCTCCAGATGTTGCTTCCAGGTATGCAACTACCCTATTAGTCTTAGGGCATTACCTAAAATTCATGTTTGCCCCCTATCCCCTCATTTGCGATTATTCCTTTGGTAGTATTCCATTTGCCAATTTTTATGATGCTAAGGTGTGGTTCATTCTAACAATATATATGTTTAGTATTACAATTGCCATTCATAGGATATTTAAATATAAAAATGACTTATTAAGCTTTGGCATACTTTTTTTCGTAATTACTTTGTCTTTATTTTCTAATCTGTTCTTTCTCATAGGTTCTCAATTGTCCGAACGCTTCACATTTCTTCCTTCCGTCGGTTTTTGCCTTATTGTAGCTTTACCATTTGATCAGTTTACAAGAATTAGTCCCTCACTAAGCAAAATGGGCTTAGCCTTTATATGTCTGCTTTTTGTAGGTATAACCATTAACCGGAACTATGAATGGGAGGACAACTATACCCTGCATCTGCTAGACCTTAAAAAAGCTCCTGAAAACAGTCACCTTAATTATTGTATTGGTTTTGCCTTAATTGATTCAATCTACAATAAGGAAACAATTACAACAAATAAACAGGAAATATTGAGGGATGGTATTTCCTACTTATCTAAATCGGTTCAAATATGCCCCTCCTATAAATGTGCTCAGGCTGCATTGGGTTTAGCCTTTCTAAAGTATGGCCAACTAGATTCTGCTGAAATACACCTTGATTATGCCTTACAGCTAAGTCCATACGATTTAAATACTTTGAATGATAAAAGTATGTGCCTGTTTTATAAAAAAGATTATATAGGTGCCATCAATATTTCCAAATCAATTATCTCTAGGGATACGATTTGTGCTAATAGCTTTGGTAATATTGGCATATGCTATTACAATCTAAACAAATTTGATTCGGCATTATTTTACCTGCACAAATCAATAATTATTGCTCCAGACCTACCATTTTCCTATCCCAATCTGGCTTTAGTATACAATAAAATAGGTCAGGCCGATTCTTCAAGAAAATATGCTTCTTTGGCCAGGAGATATTATCCAGGATTCATTTTACCCTTTTAAGACCATTATTCAAATCATTTGACAATAAAATAATAAGATATGCGGCATTTACTTCTCGGGGCTTTTGTACTTTTCTACCGTATTACCGGTGCAAAAATACCAGCCTATCTTCTTGCTATTATTTATATAAGCTCACTAAATATATTAACTATCTACGGTATATTATACCTAATATCAGGCTATGTAAATTCCCAGATCATTTCAATGGCGGGATATATATTTCGAAACCCTATTATATTTCTAACCATTTTCATTATGATTTCTGTTAATTATTTCTTGTTTCCTCCTTTCCATAAACTGGAAAAGAAAGCTAGAGAACATGATGACTACCTAAATGTTTTGTTGTACTCAATTTTAACCCTTATTATAATATCATATAATCAATTATTCACTATAACAAATTAAAAAATCAAAGATAAACAAACAATAATATCTTCAGTAAAAATTCCATTATGCGATTCGCCAATAGATTAAGTAACACTCTAATTTCACCAAAAATAAGCCAATGCAATTACCTCATTCTATTATTGATGGTATCTGCATTAGTTCAATCTTGCAGCAATAAAAACCTTAGTAGCCAGGATGCAAAAATCCAAATTAATGAATACCTAAAACAGAAAGGAACAATACTCACTTTGAGTAAAAACAACTACCTATATAGTTTTGACCTATTAACTAAACCCTACTTAATGTGCATTGAAAATTTAAAGAGTAATGGATATATTGATTGCGAAATAATTAAGCATGATAGCAGCACCGAAATCAAAAATCTGAAACTAAATGACCGTATAAAACCATATTTGAAAACCAACAATGAATCTACCAATCTTTTTCCCATCTCAGTTGGCTATTATCAGGCAATAATTGATTCTATTACCGATCCTATAACTTACAATTCTAGTCTTTTAAATTGTTATGTAACCTTTAAAATGAGTAATTTCATACCTAACGAAATCGGGAAAATTTGCAACTATGCCAAAGCATACAATTTAAATGAAAATACAACCAAGGCTGCCCAGTTTGTAAATGCTGATAAAGATTGGATACTAAAATATTGTGAAAATTAATATAAAATAATTTCATAATTTGCAATTCATTAAAAAAAAACCCTTCAAATATTCCAAAATGAACATTTGACGAGTTAAAATATTAAATAAAAATAAGTACTAGGCGAGCTTACCCAATGCCTCTGCTATCCTTTGCATCGCTTCCACAAGGTTAGGCATTGAATTCGCAAATGAAATCCTGATACAATCGCTATCACCAAATGCAGTACCGCATACGGTAGCTACATGAGCCTCATTGAGCAGGTACATTGATAGGTCATCATCATTATTTATATGATAATCGCCATAGCTCTTACCAAAGAAGGAACTAATATCGGGGAATGCATAAAATGCACCTTCCGGATTATTGCATTTTACTCCAGGTATATTCTTTAGTGCTGGAATGATAAAATCACGGCGCTCTTTAAATCCTTCTACCATTTTGTAGGTGGGTCCAAGGTCGCTGGTTAAGGCGGCAACTGAAGCCTTCTGGGTAATAGAGCAGGCTGCTGATGTAAACTGCGCCTGCAGCTTATCGCAACTAGCCACCAATTCGCGTGGGGCAGCCATATAGCCTAGTCTCCACCCTGTCATGGCAAAGCCCTTCGACATACCGTTAATTACCACCACATTATCCCTTATTTCAGTAAACTGTGCTATACTCTCATGATGGCCTTTATAGTTGATATATTCATAAATCTCATCACTGATAATCACAGTTCGAGGATAACGCTTAAATACTTCAACCAATGCTGCCAGTTCGGCCTTTGAGTAAACACTACCTGTAGGATTGCAGGGAGAAGAGAACATAAACAAACGGGTACGCTCACTTATTACAGCTTCCAGTTGTTCAGGCAGTAACTTAAAGTCATTTTCTATACTACAAGGAATATAAGTAATCTTACCACCTGCAAGCTGAACCAGAGAACTATAAGTAACCCAATATGGAGTAGGAATAATAACCTCATCACCAGGGTCTACAATGCTCAAAACAGCATTTGCCAGCGATTGCTTTGCACCTGTAGATACAATTATTTCATTGGGGGCATAGTCTAGGTTATTATCCCTTTTCAATTTGGCACTAATTGCAGCTAGTAAATCAGGAAAACCTGCCACTGGTGCATATTTGGTAAAGCCATCTGCCATAGCTTTAATAGCCGCATTACAAATATGTTCTGGGGTTCTGAAATCAGGCTCACCGAGACTTAGGTCAATTATATTCACTCCCCTGGCCTTCAATTCACGGCTCATTTTGGCCATTTTAATTGTCTGCGGCTCAGTTATTGAATTCAATCTTTGGGCTAAATGCATCTCTTATCTAAGATATTGGAAACCACAAATGTAATAAATTGGGGCTTAGGTAGGGAGTAAAAATTACATTTTAATGATTCATACACAATCATTACGACTAAAATTGTATTAAAATTTCTATTCCGGGCCTCCTATTTAGATACAAAAAGGGCAAAATATTATGAACTTTACCTAAATTGGTATCATAATAAAATTGAAACACTACCAGTAATTTTTCATCAAATCTGCCACCCATTCAGGTTGCCTTATGTTTTTTTGAGTCTCGAATTCCCTGAATACCGGCTTAATATCAAGAATAGGTGTACCATCTATAGCATCCAGGCCCTTTACTGTTATTGTCCTGTCGTTATGTCCTATTAATTCAACAGTGCATAAGCCAATTTGGTTCGGTCTGTCTTTTTTACGTTGGCAAAATATCCCCATTAAAGGGTAGTCACGATTACCTCTTGGTCTGCCTGAAAAAACAAGGGATTCCTTACTAACTTTATCGAAATAGAAAATTATTTCAAGGTGAGAAAAATTTTCTATTACGGCAAAGGCTTCTGGTGGTATAAAATCTAGCAGGGTAATTTCGGATAGAACATCCCCCCAATTATCATCTGTAATTTCCTTGCGCAGGTTTTTAACATACGCTAAAGGATATAATGAAATTTCCATCCTACAAATTTATGCAACGACTGCTGGCTCAGGCATATCCAATTCCAGATATTTATTATTATCGTTCCTTATACGCCAATACTTGCGCTTGCTTTTCAGTGTTGAGCCATTGAAATGGGCTGCATAGTCCATAAACTCCTTTTCAATAGGGTCATGTGTAAATGGTTTACCAAGCAGCGAATTGATAGTAGGAATAGTGTCGCGGGTTTCTTTTTTCTCATTATCTATATATGCCGATTTTGAGTTTTTCTTAAATCCCAGAAATTTAATGGGCGCAAAATGGTTTTCCCCTCTCACCCGGTAAATTACCATTGATCGTTCTTTCTTAATCAGGTTGATGGCAAACAATCTTTCCTCCTCATGCTCAGAAACAAGATAATGTTCAAAGGTCTTTATATTTTCAATAATCTGTTCAGTATTTTCTACGAAGTGCAACATAATTATACAATTTAATGGAATGGTTAGTAAAATTCAGATAACCCACATGGGGGTTTAAAAAATGCAAAAAATCACCCAGCCGGATGAACCAGCCAGGCAAAACAATTATAAAGGCTTGTTATATATTACCCCTACTTAGTTTATTAAGTAATGTAACATAGGCTGCTTTAGCACCATCAGGTAATTCTGCAATAATCTCGGGTTGAATAGTTGGATAAGATCTCATATCGCTCCATTCTATTTTACCATTCCATTTCTTTTGCAAGTCTGGAGGGGTATTTTTCATTATCCTATGGAAAGACGAATTGAATAAACTCTGTAGTTCAGGTGTTATCCTCATACAAAACTAATTTTTTAGAAAAAAATTGGAAAATGCTAAAAAAAATATGGATTTGTGGTGGTTTGGAAGGAAAAAAGTCAACCAGACAATCAGAAATTCAATTAAAGGTAGGTTATTTATTCGGGATGCTGTTAATAAATACAAGCTACACAAGATTAATTTTCAATTAAGAGATTGAACAAATTAAGCCGATCAAAGTTCACTGTTATTTCCCTCTAATCCAAGTCATAAAAATGTACCTATAGTGGTCTATAGATTTTCAATTAACTAAAATAAATAGCCCAGGTAAAAGTACATATTTTAGTATTGTTGGCTCCATAGGTGCCAAAGCCTTTGCAGCAAATTTTGTTTTAGAGGTATACTGCTCCATTGGAGTAACAAATTTGTTGCACAAAAGTTCATTGAAAATGACGTAGCGAATACCGGCATATC
>CAIWHI010000431.1 GCA_903912435.1 uncultured Bacteroidota bacterium
CAGAAGCAGATTTTCTAAAAGAGAAAGATTTTTATAAGATTGGATGTGAATACATGGCGATTAATGATACGGCAAATTATTTTTATAGTACAACCTCCCTTCATTTCAGGTATCCAGTAGATTCCTTAAAAGATGCTTCAAGAATATATCTTACTAAACTGGAGCAAGATTTATTAGCAAAGGCGATTAAGTTAAGGATAGAAGAAGGTCCTGAAAATCCTGAATATTTTGGAAATCCTGTTGACCCATATTCTATATTATACTTTTTATGTGTAAAAATAAGTGTTAGGTAGTATTCCTGTCATTTATGTATACACAATTACCAATCAATCAATTATCACCCAAAAAATTTACATCATAGGCACAATAGTGCATATCATATACCCTAAAAGATGTTGTGATAAAAACCGATTTTGCAGAAAATCTAAGATAAATGCAATTTTACATTTTTTCGAATGGGTGGGTGATACCTTTTTGCTAACATACTAAATCTATGAAATGAGTCAATATGCGCAATTTTTGCGCAAGTAGGAGCAAAAAATGCGCAAAAAGAAGCCGACCTAAAACTGATAAAATATTGAAGATGAGTGTTTTAGATTCTGTCACTAAAATGAAAAAAAAATTACAAAACTTTTGCGCAAAAACTACTGGTTCATGCGAAACGATTGGAACAATGGTATAAATATTTGATTCAGCAAGCTGGGAGCACTCATTTATTGCAGGATTTTGTCTTAAATTTACTTAAAATAATAGCCATATGAACATTGAAGAACTGCGGAAAAAACTTCATGATTATGTAGATAATGCAGATGAGATGCAATTAGAGTCAATATACCAAATGTTCATTGAAGCAACATCAAATGAACTAATAACTGATGAAGAAATGATTGAGGAATTAGATAAACGATGGGATAATTATAAATCGGGCAAATCAAGAACCTATACCTTAGAGGAGGCAAGAGAGGAATTGCATACATACCGCAAGAATTAAGGCTACATTAATCTTCAATTTATCGGACATCACCCTGCCCCCTTTGCTAACAAACGAATTCAACAAACAAGGAGGAATTGCCGCTTCAAGATGATAGGGCTTCGACTAATACCAAGGATTCTAACAAGTGCAGGTTGTATGCTATTGGATTGTGGTTCTTGATTGGACTTTTGCACTTTGAATTCCGGTCACAGACCGGCTTATTTAGGTAGACACAAGTGATCCTTCGGAACACTTGCGCCAGTTCGAAATACAACTAAAAACTCCTCATCTTCCAAACACCATACATGGCTTCTTTTACAATGCCGCTGCTCATTTTAGATACGCCTTCTTTCCTGTCGATAAATGTGATGGGCACTTCCTTTATTTTGAAACCCAGCTTCCATGCACGGTACTTCATTTCAATCTGGAAGGCATAGCCTACAAAGTGCACCTCATCGAGCGGAATGGTGCTCAAGACCTTGCGGCTATAGCATACAAAACCTGCAGTAGGGTCGTTCACAGGCATCCAAAGAATCATCTTGGTGTACATTGCCCCGCCTTTAGAGATAAATATACGGTCGAAAGGCCAGTTAACTACCTTGCCACCCTTGGTATAGCGCGAACCTACTACCACATGGGCACCGGCTGCGCAGGCATTGTATAGATTGTTTAAATCGTCGGGATTATGGGAGAAGTCGGCATCCATCTCAAAGATATAGTCGTAGCTGCGCTGCAGGGCCCATTTAAAGCCTGCAATATATGCGGTGCCGAGACCCAGCTTACCGCTGCGCTCCATAAGGTGTAGCTTATCATTAAATTCGGCCTGCAGACCCTTAATAATATTGCCCGTACCATCGGGGCTACCATCATCTACTATGAGCAAATGATAGCCTCCAGGCAATGAAAATACCTTCCGGATAATCTTTTCGATATTTTCCTTTTCGTTATAGGTTGGTATAATTACAAGTTTGTCCAAATCAGGCTTAAAAATTAGGCGGCAAAATACAGATTATGTAAGAAATAAGTTAAAATACTTTGCTAAACTTTTAAACCGGCCTTCTTTAATTTCATCCGGTTCAGAATTTCAGATATTTTTTGCTTGGTATGCAGGGCAAAATCGGCTTGCATCATCCAGTCGTAATATTGAGGTTCAGCGTTGAATATATCTTCTACTTTTCTTCCTTTATGTTTTCCAAAGTTGAATACAGGCGCACCATCCTTCATCACTATACGCCTTGCATAGTCTACATACTCCTCGGTATGGGTAAACTGGTGCAGGGTGGGTACATCATGGCCTATATCGGTATATTTCTCCAACTGGGCTTCCAGCACCTCTATAGTAGCCAGAATGTCGGCTTCGGCACTATGGGCATTTTCCAGTTGCTTGTTGCAATAAAAGCTGTATGCTGCACTTAGGGTGCGGGCCTCCATCTTGAAAAATATCTGCTGCACGTCTACCATATTCCTTTCGGTAAAGTCAACATTTATCCCTACCCTCAAAAACTCCTCTGCCAATAATGGCAGGTCGAATTTGCTGGAATTATAACCACCCAGATCACAACCCTTCATCCAGTCGTATAGCGTATGGGCTATCTGCTTGAAGGTGGGGGCATTCTTAATATCCTCATCAGAGATACCATGAATCAGGGTCACTTCAGGAGGGATAGGAATACCGGGGTTCAACCTTTTGGTATAGGTATCACGCTTGCCGTCTGGAGACAATTTTACTAATGCAATTTCAACAATACGGTCTTTTGCATTGTCGGTTCCGGTGGTTTCAAGGTCAA
>CAIWHI010000432.1 GCA_903912435.1 uncultured Bacteroidota bacterium
CCTGCGGTGTAAACCGGGGGGATATGGCATAAAATATTAATGAACCCCAAAGGGGTTCAATGTGAAATAAAATACGTATTGCCCTTTAAAATACTAAACTTAGTGACATTGAGGGTAGGGGGAATATCCTTCATGATTTTTTAGTAGCCCCGGCCTTTAGGCCGGGGAAAAATAGTATATATGATGTGGCTTTAGCCAAAATTACAGCTAATACAAGGAAAATTCGGCTGATAAAATAGCTGAGTGCTTAATTTAAAATGCATTTATGAACCACCCCACAGTCATAGACACCTACCTTGCCACCCAGCCCGATGATGTAAGGCAGGCACTAGAACACCTAAGGCAACTCATTAAATCCCTTGCCCCTGAAGCAGAAGAGGCAATCAACTATGGCATCCCTGCATTTATGCTCAATGGTATGCTGGTGGGTATAGCTGCATCTAAAAGCCATTGTGGCTTTTACCCAGGTAACGGCTCTATCGTAGAACAATATAAGGATGAGCTTACAGGCTACAGCACCTCAAAGGGCACCATACGTTTTACCCCTGATAAACCCCTACCCGATGATTTGGTAAAACACATAGTAGTCCAGCGCATTGCTGAAAATGCAGCCAAAGGTAAAAAGCCAAAGAAGAACGCAGAATAAGCGTCATTATTTTTCCAGTATCAATTTCTTCACTGCCACCTGCCCATCAGGGGCAATGATTTTACAGATATACATGCCGCTTACTAGACCATCGACTTTTATTGAGGTGGTTTTATCTTTCAATGGGAGTTCTTTTATTACCCTGCCAACCAGGTCGCTTATCTGAACCAATTTACTGGTCAACGGTGTAGCACTGCATACCACAGAAAATTCGCCTGAGGTGGGATTTGGGAATAAATTAAAAGTGAACAGATGTTGATTAGCAGGAGATACCGATAAGGGAATATATCCATCACCTATATAGCAAGAGTCTGAATTGAATTTTGCAATAAATAATGCCTCCACTGCTGCATAATGTACAAGGGTATCGGGGCCAAAAGGCATGTTTGAACTTACAAAGTCTCCGGCTAAATAAAATCCTCTCCCCTTGTTGGGCAGTAAAAACAGCATATCATCACCTCCACTATTCAGCTTCATACTGAAGATATAGCTTCCTGAATCGGTATATTCTGCAATAATCCCCGGGTCGAAACAACCTGAGGGAATAGTGATGATACTATCGCCGAAATTGAACGAGGTTGCATATCTATAGGCGCCACCTGTAATCCAGATATGATTACAATCGTCTAATGTAATATTTAGGCCATAGTCATTCATGGTGCTTCCCACATTCCTCGCCCATATTGCAGTGCCCGAAGAATCGAACTTACCAAAAAACCAGTCATTTGATCCATTGCTTACCAGGGTATCATGGCCAACTAAAATGGTAGAATCCATGTTGCCTATCATGTAAAGGTTTTCAAATGGGTCATTGATTATCTGGTTAAGGTTAATTTTCTTAGACAGGTTATTGGCCCATATTATATGGCCACTTGTGTCGGTTTTAATGAGATAGGTTAATGGCATTGGATAGCCTGTACTTCCCATCAGGGTATTGGTTAAAGTATGTCCTGCGGCATTAAATGTGCGGGAATAATAGCTACCGGCCAGGTAAATTTTTCCTGATTCTGAAATTGACATTTGCCCCGGTACATCATTTTGCTCCCCACCAAAACTTTTGGCCCATATGGGGTTGCCATTGCTATCGTATTTGGCCAGGAAAACATCAAATGTATCAGTGCCATGGCTGGTATTGGTCAATGTAGTGCCGCCAATATTCACAGTAGGGAAATCATAGGCACCCTGGAGATACATATTGTCAGCAGCATCTATACACATGCTGCCTGCACCCATAAATCGATTGGTAGGCAGCACATTTTTTGCCCACAATACCTGCCCGCCGGGGCTGTATTTTACCAGGTAATACATATTGGTGGTCAAAGTATTGGTAAGTGTAAATGTATCGAAACCACAGGAGGAATAATCTGAATACATACCAAAGACATAAATATTACCACTATGGTCTGTTACCATACCAAATGGCCAATTATCCGCCAATTGTGAGCCCTTAGCCCATAAAAGATGACCATTAGAGTCTGATTTAACTACTATACCCTGTTGTATATGCCCGTGGTTAAAAATGGTATCCCTGCCATAAACCACAAACTCATCTATGCCCGCACCATAAATAATATTACTAAATGCGGTAACTACCACATTGCCCGAATCGTCAATCCTTGCAGCCCATGGGTCTACAGAATAAGTGTTAGCCGGCACACTAGACCTACCCCATTGCCAATGGCCCTGGGCGTAAGTGGTAGAGGTAAAAAGATTGAGTATAAATATTAGGGTGATAAACAGACGATTACTACACATAGGTTTGAGGGATATTAGCATTAACAAAAATAATCATTTTTGCCATAGGTGGTTAATGTTATTTTACCATTTTGAAATTTATCCCAATAAACAACAAAACCGCTCCATTATAGAGCGGTCCTGGTAAAAATGGCATTAGAAATTGCTTATTGACCGAACGACTCAGCAAAATATTTATGGAAATAAGGGATGGTTTCAATTCCCTTGTAATAATTGAATACATCATACTTCTCGTTTGGTGAGTGGATATTGTCATTATCCAGTCCGAAACCAAGTAATACTGTTTTAAGTCCTAGTGTTTTTTCAAACAGGGCTACTATCGGAATGCTACCACCACCCCTTGTTGGAATTGGGTCTTTGCCGAAGGTAGTAAGGATAGCTTTTGCAGCAGCCTTGTAAGCAGGAGAATCGGTAGGTGTTACTACTGCCTCACCACCATGGTGTGCGCTTACCTTTACGGTTACGTAATCGGGTGCAATGCTGTTGAAATGTTTGGTGAACAATTCGGTAATCTCATCTGAACCCTGGTTAGGCACCAGGCGCATAGAAATCTTTGCATTGGCCTTAGACGGTAATACAGTTTTAGCTCCTTCACCTATATAACCACTCCAGATACCATTTACCTCAAGGGTAGGACGAATACCAGTGCGCTCAAGGGTAGTATAGCCTTTTTCGCCCCATATTTCTTTTACACCCAGCTCTTCCTTATATTCTGTGAGGTCGAATGGTGCGCTATTGATGGCCGCGCGCTCAGCGTCTGTCAGGTTCTGAACCTTGTCGTAGAAACCTGGTATAGTGATGTGGTTATTCTCATCGTGCATAGAAGCAATCATCTTACACAATATAGTAGCCGGATTAGCTACGGCACCACCATAAACCCCACTATGCAGGTCGCGGTTAGGGCCGGTAACTTCTACTTCCATATAAGACAGGCCACGAAGCCCACTCTCGATAGATGGGTGCTCCATGCTGATCATAGAGGTATCA
>CAIWHI010000433.1 GCA_903912435.1 uncultured Bacteroidota bacterium
TGTGATTACCCAATATTCTAATGGGAAACCCTATTTACTGTTGCATGACGATACCATTTACATTACAACCATTATTACCATATTCATCATTTTCTTTGGTACCCGCTCAGTAGATGCCTCCGAAAGACATGAGGGGCTGGTAGCGGCGGTGGCAGTAGAATCGGTGGTGAAACTCGTAGCGTTTTTATTGGCAGGTATTTTTGTTACCTATGGTATTTTCAAAGGGTTCGGGGCATTATTTGCCACAACAACCGAACATCACCTGGAACATTTTTTTGTACTAAAAAACAACCATGCCTATAGCAACTGGCTTACTATGCTATTGGTATCAATGCTGGCTATCATTCTTCTGCCAAGGCAATTTCAGGTGAGTGTGGTGGAGAATACCAGTGAAAAACATATTAGGAAAGCTATTTGGCTGTTCCCTCTATACCTATTCCTGATTAATATTTTTGTAATACCCATTGCCATTGGGGGTAGTCTGATACTGGATAAATCGGTGGATGCGGATACCTATATACTGTCGCTGCCCATGTATTTTCATAATAATGCCCTGAGCATTATGGTGTATATAGGCGGTATATCGGCTGCGAGCAGTATGATTATTGTAGAAACTATAGCCCTGGCCACCATGGTGAGTAATCATCTTGTTTTACCCATACTCCTCTCCTCCCCTCTCTATACTACTAATAATGAACGCTCGGCCACCAATACCATTATATACAGCCGCAGGGCAAGTATTGTGGTGTTAATGGGGCTTGCCTATATTTACGTAAGGTATATTGCTTCTTACTTTTCCCTGGTATCAATCGGGTTGGTATCAATGGCAGCGGTGGCTCAGTTTGCCCCTACGGTATTTGGTGGGCTGTATTGGCGAAATGCATCGCGCAAGGGTGCAATTACTGGAATTGTGGCTGGATTTGCGGTTTGGGCATATACCCTCATCATCCCCTCTGTTATTAACGCAGGACTACTTAGCCCTTCTATATTGACCAATGGCCCATTTGGCATTAGCTGGCTGCGGCCACAGGCATTGTTTGGGTTAGATTCGCTCGACCTACTCGCCCACTCTTTTTTCTGGAGTATGTTGATCAATATAGCCTGTTATACCCTCATATCAGTTTATGCCAACCTAAATCCACAAGAGATTTTCCAGGCTGATTTGTTTGTAGATGTCTTTAATCCGGGCATCACCACCGACCGGAGGAGTGTGTGGAAAGGAACGGCCTATATGAGCGATATACGGGCATTGCTGGCTAATTTTATAGGTGCAGACCGTTCATCCAAATTATTATCCTCCTATATCCAGCGGTACAACCTATCTACCCAGGCACCTGAGGCAGACCCGCGTATTGTGACATTTACCGAAAAAATCCTATCAGGGGTTATAGGTTCTGCATCAGCGAGGTTTATGGTGAGTAATATCACTAAGGAGGAGAAAATCAATATTGAGGAGGTGCTCAACATTGTAAAGGAATCGCAACGGGCACTGGAACTGAACAAGGAGTTGAAGAAAAAATCAATTGAGCTAACCAGGGCTACAGATATGCTTACCCAGGCCAATAAGCAACTCAAGAAAATGGATACGCTAAAAGATGAATTTCTCTATACCGTAACCCATGAATTAAGGACTCCACTCACTTCTATAAGGGCATTATCTGAAATATTAGTAGATAACCCTGATATGGAGGAAGAAAAGCGGCAACAATACCTTGAAAATATAGTAACCGAGTCGGAACGGCTTACCCACTTGATTACACAGGTGCTGAATCTGGAAAGGTATGAATCGGGGCAGCAAAAATTGATGCTGTCACCGGTGAATATTACCAGTACTATTGAGGGGGTTATACAGTCGCTGGCACCACTGGCACGGGAGAAGGAAGTGAGTATTAGGTTTAATAAGCCCGATAGTATGTTCCTGCTGCAATGCGATAAAGACCTGATAAGGCAGGTGATGTATAACCTCATCTCCAATTCACTGAAATTTGTGCCTGCCAAAACCGGCCTTATAAATATAGTGGTGCTTGATGAAAATGAGGAAATGAAAATATGGGTGGAAGATAATGGCAAGGGGATACCCACCAATATGCATACACTGATATTTGACAAGTTCTTCCAGGCCCACAACCAGACCCTACAAAAACCCCAGGGCAGCGGACTGGGACTAGCTATTTGCAAGAAAATACTGGACATGCATAATGGCCGTATATGGGTGGAGAATGTGGATGGACCTGGTGTTAGGTTTGTATTAACACTACCCTACAATCTTTAGTTTTGTGCTTCACCACTTGTACAATAACTTTGCAGCAAGTTCTGTAGCGGCTAAAGATTCATGAAAAAAATACTAATAGTAGACGATGACCCTTATATCCTGATGTCATTAGAATTCCTGATGAAGAAGGGAGGTAATGAGGTGATGATAGCCCGCAATGGTACAGAAGCCCTCGATGCCATTAATACCAATAAACCCGACCTGGTGATACTGGATATTATGATGCCCGATGTGGATGGGTATTCAATTTGTAGTTATATCAAATCTACTGATTCCCTTAAAGATATTATTGTTGTGTTCCTGACTGCCAAAACCCAGGAGGCCGATGTAGAAAA